>JANLWD010000137.1:0-15522 GCA_031364345.1 Sphingomonas sp. | reverse complement strand
AGCCGCCCGCTTCGCGCGCCAGCCGCAGCGTGCGGATTGCGTCCTCGCCGGTAAAACATCCGGCCGTATTCGGCAGGTAAGTGATTTTCTTCGGGTCGATGTAATCCATCAGGATCGGGGCATTCCGGTCGCTGATGTTGACGCGCCGAACCGCAACCGTCACGATTTCTGCGCCCGATGCCGCGACGGCTGCGGCATTTTGTCCGAAGTCCTTATATTTGCCGGTTCCCACGATCAGCCGCGACTGGAACGTGTGGCCTGCGACGCTCCAGGGGTCGTCGGGTGCGCTGCCTGCGCAGCTTCCCCCGCCGACAAATGTCACGATTTCAATCGTATCGCCGTCCTCGACCACGACATTGGCCAGCGTCGAACGCGGCACGATCGCCAGGTTGCGCTCGACGGCAACCTTTGCCGGGTTGAGGCCGATTTCGCGGGCAAGATCAGCACAACTCGAACCCGCGGCAATGCGATAAGGCTCGCCATTTACCGAAATGACGATCGTCGACGTGTTGGACATGTTGATCCCGATGATTCGAAAATGCTGGTCGTTTGTTAGTGTACGTCGCGATGCGGGTCGATGCCGTCGTTGATGCGGGTCGATGCCATCGTCGACGGTGATCGACGCCGTCGTTGACGGTGATCGATGCATCGGTCTATCTCGCCGTAAATGAAACCGGTCGGCACAATATACGGGCGCGCTTACCCGTTCGGGCGTAATAATGTCGACACCGACGTCATCATTCCCGCCAAGTGGTTGAAAACCGTCACGCGCTCTGGACTTGCATGCGGAGCATTCGAAACGATCCGCACAGAAACGGGCAATGTTTTCGACGATGCGGCGTTTTCCGGCGCGCCGATACTGATTGCCGGCGAGAATTTCGGTTGCGGGTCGAGCCGCGAGCATGCCGCCTGGGCTCTCGACGACATGGGTGTAAAAGCAGTCATCGCATCCAGCTTTTCCGACATATTTTCGGGCAACGCTTACAAAAACGGGATTTTGACGGTGGTTCTGACCGCGGCGGCGATCGACCGCTTGCTGACCGTCGCACAGACTGATCCGATCCACATCGATCTCGATCAACAGACGGTGACGACCGAGTTTCAGGACCGTTTTCACTTCGATATCGATCCGTTCCGCAAGCAGTGTCTTTTGAACGGGACTGACGAAATTGCGCTGACACTTGCATCCGGCGCGATGATTGTTGCGTATGAACAACGAATGAGGTCGGCAAGGCCTTGGATGAATCGGGGAGTTTCTGCGTGAAAGCATTGTTATCGGTTGCAACGGGCGGTCCTGAAACACTGGTCATGAGTGATATTGCCGTGCCGGTCGCCGGTCCCGGAGAATTGCTTGTTGCGGTCAAGGCGTGCGCAGTAAACTATCCCGACGTTCTAATCATCGAAGACAAATATCAATTCAAACCGGCGCGGCCCTTTGCTCCCGGCAGCGAGATTGCGGGTGTGGTTGAGGCACTGGGACAGGGCGTCACCGGTTTCAAAATCGGCGACCGTGTGATCGCGGTTACCGGACATGGTGGCCTTGTCGAACATGTCGTCGTGCCCGCAGCAGCAGCGTATAAATTGCCCGCAGAACGCAGTTTCGAAGATGGCGCTGCATTGCTGATGACTTACGCCACGTCGATTCATGCGCTGGCCGATCGCGGACGCCTCAAGGAAGGCGATGTTCTGTTGGTCATGGGCGCTGCTGGCGGGGTTGGCCTTGCCGCCGTCGAACTCGGCGTTGCATTTGGCGCGCGCGTCGTCGCCGCGGTCTCGAGCGAGGAAAAAGCGGCCGCAGCGCGCGCCGCGGGCGCGCATGAAACGATCATTTACGGGCGCGCCCCGTTTGACAAGGAAGCGTCGAAAGCGCTTGCCAATGCGTTCAAGGCGATCGTCGGTCCCGATGGCGCCGACATTGTTTACGACGCAGTTGGCGGCGATTACGCCGAACCGGCGGTGCGGTGCATGGCGTGGGAAGGGCGTTATCTCGTCGTCGGATTTCCCGCGGGCATTCCCAAGCTGCCGCTCAATCTCACGCTGCTCAAAAGCTGCGATATCTGCGGCGTTTTCTGGGGCGCGTTTGCGGCGCGCAATCCGTCTGCGAATGCCGCCAATATCGCGCGGCTGTTCCGCTTGTGGTCCGAGGGAAAAATCGCACCGCGCGTCACCGAGACATTTGCGTTCGAGCGCGGCGGCGACGCAATCGCTGCGCTCGGCCGGCGCAAAGCAATCGGCAAGCTTGTCGTCAAGGTTGCCGATTAACGCGCCAGCGCCTATTTGATGGTGCTCCACGACAAAGGGTTGTCATGACCGATTTCAAAGATCGCGAAACCGCGTTTGAAACTAAATATGCACGTGACGAGGAAATGCAATTTCGCATCACCGCGCGCCGCAACAAACTTGTCGGGCAATGGGCCGCCGAAAAAATGGGACTCACTGCCGCCGAAGCTGCGCCCTATGCGACATCGGTCGTTCAGGCCGATTTCGAAGAAGCAGGCGACGAAGATGTCGTCCGCAAGATTGTCGGCGACCTCAGCGCTGCGGGAGTCGAAACCGATGCGGCCGCGGTCGTTGCGATCCTTGCCGAAAAAATGGTCGAAGCGCGCCGTCAGCTTATGGAATCGCAGTAAAATGGGAATGCCTGCTTCAGAGATCGAAGCCATGATCGTGGCCGCCATTCCCGGCGCACATGTCGAAATTACCGATCTTGCCGGTGACGAGAATCATTACGCTGCACGTGTCGTGTCCGAGACATTTCGCGGGCAGCCGCGCGTTAAGCAGCATCAAACCGTCTATAATGCACTGGGCGGGCGAATGGGCGGTGTGCTTCACGCGCTCCAGCTGACAACCGCGACACCCGAACAAGGATCAACAGAATGACCAATCCGACTCACGCTCGCATCGCCGAGCTCGTCACGACCAACAAGGTCGTCCTGTTCATGAAGGGCACGCCATTGTTCCCGCAATGCGGCTTTTCCTCGAAGGCGGTTTCGATCCTCGAACACCTCGGTGTCGAATATGCTACGGTCGATGTTTTGCAGGACATGGAAATCCGGCAGGGTATCAAGGAATATAGCGACTGGCCGACTGTCCCGCAGCTCTACGTGAATGGCGACTTCCTCGGCGGAAGCGACATTATGACCGAAATGTACGAAGCCGGCGAGCTTCAGGACGCGCTCGGGAAATAGTTCTGTCTGAGAAGTCCGGGTGAGGGCGGGTCAGTTTGCGAGACCAGGGGAAGCTGAAACTGACCCGCCACTCGATCAGCGGGGGACACCGCCGTTGGGACATCAGAATGGATGCAGACGTCGTGCCAGTTTCAGCGAATGACGCTTTTACGGCCATGACGATGGTTCACGAAAATTAACCGTTGCGCCGATTGTAAGATTTTCCGACGAAAAGCCCGAGTTATGGTGCGACTGGCAAGCATGGATTGCCTGCCGCTTTGACCGCTGCGCACAGCTTGTCGACGGCGGCGCGATTGGGAAGCGGTCCTGCTTGCAACCGCGTTACGGCACCAGCAGGTACGACAAAGCTCTGATACGGTCCCAATGCGCTGATGCGGCTCTGCAATTTCGTCCACAACGCCGCGGCGCCCGATGCGTTGGCAAATGCGCCCAGCTGAACCCGCCATGCGCCGCTGGCCGTGGCCGGACGGGTAATAGGGGGAGCAGCGGCGACAATGGTCGGTTTTGCAACCGCTGGTTTGACAGCCGGCGTCGTCGGCGATGCCACGCTCGTCGGTTTTGGCTTGCTGACCGCCAGCGTGCGCGATGGCGGCATGTCCTCGCCACCATCAGCCATCTTCGGTGGTGAATTTTCGAACACCTGCGCAAGACGAAGGCCGCGCTGGCGCTGATCGAGCGGAATATATTTGTCGAGCTGCGTGAGCCCTGCTTTTGCCGCGGCGACGTCTCCGGCCGCTGCACGCGTCATGAGTGCGTAAGAACGCACCCAGTCTTTTTCGACCAGATCGCCATTAAACAGCAGGGTAGCATAGACATATTGCGATTGCGGATAGCCGTGCCCTGCCGACTCTTCGATATAGGGCAACGCTTCCTGTCGACGCCCGTTTTGAAATAGCGTCAGGCCATAAGCATTGCGCGCGCGTTCATGGCCCTGATCGGCTGCTTTCTTGAACCAGCTTTCCGCCATTTGCGGATCGGATGGAACACCGCGACCGAGCCGATAGGCCTGACCCAGATTATATTGCGCGTCGGCATCTCCCGCCACCGCGAGCGGCCGCCACGTGCCGACGGCTGCGGCGAAATCACCACGTTGATAGGCATCGATGCCCGACTTTACGTCGGCTGCTGCCATGATCGGCGCCGATGCTCCCAGCGCGACGATCATCGCACAGGATTTCAGCATGTTGCGTACCGACATATTTGTATCTCCACCTGGTCTTGCATCGCTTGCCACATGATTGGTTAACGCGGCGTTAGCATGTCGGTTATTCCGTCCAATCCGCGCGTGCCCGGCATCCGAATGATATTAACCCGATCTTAGCGACCGTCATGGCACTGGGAGGGTCGAACGGGCAAATATCCAAGGAATCCAGATGCGCGTATTGGCAATGGCTTCGCAAAAAGGGGGATCGGGTAAGACAACCCTGTCCGGACATCTTGCGGTACAGGCACAGTTAGCAGGGGCAGGCCCCGTTGTTCTGATCGACATCGACCCACAGGGTTCGCTGGCCGATTGGTGGAACGAACGCGAAGCAGAATTTCCGGCTTTCGCGCAGACGACGGTCGCCCGGCTGCAGGCCGATCTTGAGATGTTGCGGCAACAGGGGTTTCGCCTTGCCGTTATCGACACGCCGCCTGCGATCACGATGGCGATCCAGAGCGTTATCGCGGTTGCTGAACTGATCGTGATCCCGACCCGGCCCAGCCCGCATGATCTTCGCGCAGTCGGTGCTACAGTCGATTTGTGTGATCGTGCCGGCAAGCCGCTGTTGTTCGTCGTCAATGGCGCAACACCAAAGGCCAAGATCACTTATGAAGCGGCCGTTGCGCTGTCACAGCATGGCACCGTTGCGCCGGTTACGCTGCATCACCGCACCGACTTTGCCGCATCGATGATCGATGGCCGCACCGTCATGGAATGCGATCCGAAAGGGCGCTCGGCAAACGAAGTTCGCGAATTGTGGGACTATGTTTCCGACCGGCTTGAAAAGAATTTTCGCCGCACGGTATTTGCCGCGCCCGGCGTTGGCGCGTCGCCAGCGCAGGCAACGCGTCCGGTCGCAGGTGGCTTTGGCCGCCGCGTGGTCGGACAGTGAGGGGCGCCATGATGATCGAACCAAAGCCGCTCGCATCGCTTTCATCGAGCCTTCTCGCGCGCAAGGGGCAGGCAAAGCCTGCGATGCGTCCACAGGGTTTTGCCGGTTTCGGCATGGCGGCGGCTTCCGCTGCGCATGACGATCTGGGCTGGAACGACATGGGTTTCGAAGCGATGCACGCGCCCGTGCAGCAAAGCGCCGACATCGTGCCGATCAATGCCACTATCGCGCCCGAGGCGGCACCCGACGTCGTGCTCCGCCAGCAGGAAACGATCGAGCGCGAACTTGCACCGTCGCCGAGCGTGCACCGCGTTGCCCGCGCGGCACCGGGATCGAAAGCAAAGGCGGCATTCACACTGCGCCTCGATCCTGAACGCCATCTGCAATTGCGTCTTGTCTCCGCCGTCCAGCACCGGTCGGCACAGCAGGTCGTGATTGCCGCGCTTGATGCGTTTCTCGCCAATCAACCCGCCGTGGCGCAACTCGCCACGACGAAATCCCCCTCAAAGCGTTGAAGGAACCGACGATGATTTCGACTCGCTTCGTCAAACTCGCTGTTTCCGGTCTTGCGATGACCATGTCGCTGACCGGGGGACATCCCGTGACCATGGCGCAATCGGATGCTGCCACCAACGACCGGCAACTTGCCGTTGCTGCCGACGCTGCGGCAAAAGCGACATCATCGCTTGCCGCGCAAAATTATCGCGGTGCGGTCAAGGCGGCTGAAATGGCGGTCGAATATGCGCCGAACAATGCCGACTATCGCATGCTGCTGGGCCAGGCGTATCTTGGTGCCGGACGATTTTCGTCGGCTGAAACCAGCTTTGCCGATACGCTGACTTTGGCCCCCGGTAATGCGCGCGCAGCACTCAACCTCGCGCTCACTGAAATTGCACAGGGCAAGCGCGATCGTGCGCTTTCGACGCTCAGCGATTATCGTGAAAAACTCGCCGTGTCCGATTATGCGCTGGCGGTCGGTTTGGCGGGCGATGTCGACATGGCGATTGCCACGCTTGAAGGCGCGGTTCGTGCCGGCGGCGGCGATGCCAAAACTCGGCAAAATCTTGCGCTTTCCTATGCGATGGCGGGCCAGTGGTCGAACGCTCGTGTGATGGCGATGCAGGATCTGTCGGGTACCGACGTCAATGACCGGATTGCCCAGTGGGCCGGTTTCGTCCGGCCGGCGTCGACATTCGATCAGGTCGCGTCGCTGCTCGGTGTGAAGCCCATCAAAGACAGCGGACAGCCTGCGCGCCTCGCGCTTGCAACCAATCCCGATCAGGCACTGGCTGCGGCCGAATCAGTACCGGCACCGCGTGAAGAACCGGTTGCCTCGGCCGCACTGGTCGTTGATGTCCCGGCCACGGCGGCAGTGCCGTTCGAAATCGTCGCAGCCGCAGCACCGGTCGAAAGCGTCTCGCGCGCGGTCATCGGAGAGCGTCGAGAAATCGTCCAGCCGCTTCCGGCAAATTACAAGCAGGCATCGGTAACATCGGCAGTGCCGGGTGCGCCAATCATTCATGCTTCTGCGACACCGGTGAAACGGCAGATGCTGGTGCTGAGGCCTAGCGCTGCGCCATCGTTCGTCGCAGCTGCTGCCCAGCCACGACCCGCACGCAGTGTCCAGTCCGGCAAGTTTGTCGTTCAACTCGGTGCCTATCGCAACGCGGCTGTATCGCGCGACGCGTGGAAACGTATTGCGCCTCGATACAGCTTGACCAGTTTCGATCCCGCAAACAGCGCGGCCAGCGTCGGCGGCGCGACATATGTGCGGTTGTCGGTCGGTGGTTTTGCCAATCGTGCCGAAGCAAGCGGCGTTTGCACACGCATCCAGCGCGTTGGCGGGTCATGTTTCGTCCGCGGTCTGATCGGCGATGCACCGGCCCAATGGGTTCAGCGCGGTACCGTCAAAAGTGCAAAGCCCATTCGCGTCGCTTCACGCTGAAAAAATCGTCCGTCCGCCCTTGATCGTGCGGCGGGCTCTGCCTTGAACCGGCAGGCCGTCAAACGGCGTATTGCCCGCGCTCGATGTGAACGCACTGCCACGGATCTGCCAGGGCTTGTCAATGTCGATCAGGCATATGTCAGCGGGCAGACCGACCGTGAGCGAACCCACATCGACGCCGATGATCCGTGCCGGATTGGCAGCAGTTAGTGCAAACAGGCGGTCGATGCCGATCGTGCCGTCCCGGACGAACCCCAGCCCGAGCGTGAGCAGCGTTTCGGCCGCTGCCATTCCCGGCTCGGCATCGGCAAAGGGGAGGCGCTTTGCCTCGGGACCGCGCGGGTCGTGGCCTGAACACAGCACGTCGATCGTGCCGTCGGCAAGCGCTTCGAGACAGGCCTGGCGATCATCCTCGCTGCGCAACGGCGGCGACAGCCGGGCAAAGGTGCGAAAGCCACTGATCGCGATGTCCGACAGCAACAGATGCGCCGGCGTTATGCCGCATGTCACCCGGAGCCCGCGGGCCTTGGCACGGCGGATGCGCTCGAACCCGGCGCGCGTCGTGACCTGCCGGAAATGGATCGCGGCACCGGTATCTTCAGCAAGCATGATGTCGCGCGCGATGGCGATCGCTTCGGAAAACGCGGGTGCCGCGCGAAGGCCGTGGCGCGTCGCGGTCTCACCACTCGTGGCAACGGCATGATCCGAAAGGCCGCCATCTTCGGCATGAGCAATCACTGTCATCCCGAGCGATCCGGCATAAGCAAGCACGCGGTGCATGACGCCTGAATCGGCGACCCAGCGGCGACCGGTCGCAACGGCTTTGGCGCCCGCTTTGCGCATCAGAGCATATTCGGCCAAGTCATGCCCGGCGAGTCCGCGCGTCGCAGCGGCGACGGGATGTACCCAAAGGTGGGGCTTGGCAGCAAGCGCCGCGCGCTGGACAAGGCCGGGATCGTCAAGCGGCGGTGACTGATCGGGCATCAGCGCGATCCGCGTGATGCCGCCGGCCGCAAAGGCGCGGCGCTCGACAGCAAACACGCCAAGATCGACGAGGCCGGGCGCGACGACCAGACCGGTTGCGTCGATAACCTCACGAACATCACGCATATCGAAGTCGGCAACGGCAGCGATGGTGTCGCCGTCGATGAGGACGTCGACGCTGCCGCCGGTGATGGCGATGCGGCTCATGCCCGGCGCTCTCTGGTGAGGACATCGAGGCAGGCCATCCGGACCGCGACGCCCATCTCGACTTGTTCAGCAATGAGAGAACGTCCGGGTAAGTCCGCGATATTACTTGATATTTCAACGCCTCGGTTCATCGGCCCGGGATGCATGACAATGGCATCGGGCGCGGCAAGCGCAAGACGTTCCTCGGTCAGGCCATAGAGCATATGATATTCGCGCGTGCTGGGGATAAACGCACCGTCCATGCGCTCATTCTGAAGCCGGAGCATCATGACTACGTCGGCGCCGGCAATGCCAGCATCCATGTCGGTAAACGGCGTCACGCCCATGCGGTCGATGTCGCGCGGCATTAGGGTGGCGGGTGCGACAACGCGGACGTCGGCCGCAAGCGCGGTCAGCGCAAGGATGTTCGAGCGCGCAACGCGGCTGTGCATCACATCGCCGCAGATCGCTACTTTGACGTTGGCAACGCGCCCGAAATGGCGGCGTATGGTCAGGGCATCGAGCAATGCTTGCGTGGGATGTTCATGCGAACCGTCGCCCGCATTCAAGACCGGACAATCGACCTTGTCAGCGATCAGCGCGACCGCACCCGACGACGCGTGGCGGATGACGATGACATCGGCGCGCATGGCGTTGAGCGTGATCGCGGTGTCGATCAGCGTTTCGCCTTTCTTTACCGACGACTGCGCGGCGTGCATGTTGACGACGTCGGCACCGAGCCGCTTGCCCGCGATCTCGAAACTGAGCAGCGTGCGCGTCGAATTTTCGAAAAAGGCATTGATCTGCGTCAGCCCGTCGAGACGATGGTCCGATTTGCCATGCGTGCGATTATGCGTGACCCACTGGTCAGCTTCATCGAGCAGAAACGATATCTCGTGCGGATAAAGGCCTGCGATCCCGGTCAGGTCGCGATTGGGGAAGGCCGATGTCATTAAAGCGCCGCGTTAAGCCGTGCGCCGCGCGGTGGCAAGACAGTCGGCGATTGTCACCGCGTGCTGCTTGGCTTAGCGCGCCAGCGTCCGGGGAGCATGGCAGTGACAGCGAGCGTCGAGGCAGCGACAGCGTCAGTCGGAAAGCGCGACGATCATGCGTCGTTTCCGCTGTTCGACTGGCTGCGTTTTGCGCTCGCGTCGATCGTGGCGCTCGGCCATGAAAATATCATTACGATCCCGTGGGCAGGCAATTTTGCCGTTCAGGTCTTTTTCGCGCTGAGCGGATGGTTGATCGGTGGTATCCTGTTGCGCACCGATGCAGCGGGCATTCCGAAGTTTTTCTTCAACCGCGCCACGCGGATCTGGATCCCCTATTTCATATCGGTCGCGGTGCTTTACGGATTTGCGTTCGCCAAGGAAGGTGCAGGCGTGCGCTTCGCCGAATTCCTGTTTTACGACCTTACGTTCACGCACAACTGGTTCATCGACAAAATTCCGGCAGTCGTCGCGCAGATGCCGATGAACGGCACCGGCGCCGGATTCTGGAGCATTTGCGTCGAAGAGCAATTTTATCTCGCAGCGCCGATCGTGCTCGTCCTGTTCCCATGGGGTCGCCAGCCGCTTTTGTGGGTCGCGATTGCTGCCTTGGCTTGTGTCTCGGGTGGCTGGTACGGATCGATCAGCCTCGGCGTGCTCGCCGCCGTCCTGAACCTGCGATACGGCAACTGGCATTTGCGCACGCTTCCGCAGGCCGCATTCGTTGCGATCATCGCGATATTTGCAGCCGTGGTCGTGATCGACCCCGGCCTCTATACGATCATCGTGCCGTTTTGTGCGATCAGCATCGTGATGCTGTGCGCGGTCGACGGGGCGCGGTCTCCGGTCGGCCAGTTCGCTGGCGGCATCGCATTTCCGCTATATCTGTATCACTGGGTCGGCATTTTTTTCGTCAATGCAATTGCCAGATATGCCGGCGTGACGTTCCCGTCGTCGGGCCTCGCGGCCTATGCGGTCGCAGTCGGTGCCGCAGCGGTTGCTTATGTCGCGATCGACCGCGTCGTCATGGACAGACGAGCGCCATATTTCACGCGCGCGCGGGGACGTGCGCTCGGCGTCATTGCTTATTCGTTGCTGGCAGTCGGCATTATCGGCGGGCTCAGCTGGCGCTAGCGAGGCGGTCGATCGCGCCCTGAAGGATATAGGCAGCAGCAGCACAGTCGATGCGGATGGCGCGTTTGGCCCGAGTCATGTCGGCCGCGATCATCTGGCGCTCGACGGCGGCTGTCGACCAGCGTTCGTCCCAGAGCAGGATCGGCAGGCCGAGGACTTCGAGATTGCGGGCGAACGCGCGCGTGGATTGGGTGCGCGGTGATTCGCTGCCGTCGAGATTGAGCGGCAGGCCGATGACGATGGCTTTCACCTGTTCGCGGGCGATGACGGTTTCGATCGCAGCTTTGTCCGCGGTGAACTTTGCGCGCGTGATCAGCGTGGCGGGGCTGGCAATCGTCCAGTGCGAATCGCATAGCGCAGTGCCAATCGTCTTTGTGCCGACATCAAGCGCGATAAGGCGCCCGCGCTGGGGGAGGGCAGTGGTGAAATCTGCTGGCTCGGCAGTCGTCATCGGGCGTTGAACGTCGCCAATCGTCGCTCGGCATCGGCGCGGATGTTGGACCAGAACAAGCTGAAGTCGAAGACATGGTAATTGTTGCCGGGCAGCACATAAGCGCTGATCCCCTTGGGCGGGCCACCGATCAGAAGGAAGCCGCGTTCGTCGCAGCGCGCGGGTATCGTGCCGGCTTCAAGCGTTGCGGTTTTCAGATCGGCACTCGGGATGGTTGCGCCGATATTGGCCGCGGCGTTGGCGCTGGTATCGGGAACTCCCGTCAGCGGATTGGTGCAGAGCATTTTCGTGCCGCGTCGCGATTTTCCCGTAAAACCCGTCGTGCCGTCGTAGACAGCGGCGATTTGGGTCGTGTCGGCGGGTTCGGCGAAACTCTGCCAACTGAGGATGCAACCCGGCTGGTCGGCCGTTGTGCAAGCCGGCAGGCCGAGCGCGGGCAAGTCGGTTTCGATCGATACCGGCCAGCCGATCACATAGGCTGCGGCGATGCGTTTGGCGACGGGCTGTCCGGCAATTCGGTCGCGCAGCAGGCGCAGGAGATGGACGCTGCCCTGGCTGTGGCCGACGACGATGATCGGGCGGTCTGGCGCGATGCCGGTCAAAAAGGCATCCCAAGCCTGCGCAGTGTCGGCATAGGCAGCGTCGAGTGCCTTTTGCGCTTCGGGCTGAGCCGTGAGGAATGCGCCGAAGCTGGCCTGGCGATAGCGCGGTGCCCAGATGTCGCCGGCATTGCTGAACGGGCTTGCCTGTCCCTGAACGAAGAGCTTGGCGCGGTCGTTGGTCACCGCATCGTCGAGCGACGCATTCCACGATTGGGGAAGCGGCTGGATAAAGCTGGTCGGGTGAATGAAGAAGATTGCCGCATTGCCCTTTGCCGCAGTGTCCTTGAACGTCGGGGGCAGCCAGAGTGCGGGATTGCCGGCAATGTCGGGGCGCGCGATCCACATTTTGGTGTCGGCATAAGCACCTGCCGGCGCGGCTTTCGGCGCCGTGAAAGCGCTGTGCGGGACAAGCGCCGCGCGCATCAGCCGTTCGTTGAACAGCGACCAGCCGATTCCAGCAGCAAGGATCAGCACGATGATAACGGCAATGATAATCAGGAATTTGCGGGCCACCCGGGGCTCCTGTGTTGATGCAACGCTGGGTTGCTGCTAGCCGCACCCCCGGGTTGTCTACAACCCGCAACCGGGAAACTTATGTCAGTCGATAGCGCCACCGTCAGGAAAATCGCCTCGCTCGCTCGCATTGCCGTGACCGACGGCGAAGTCGAAGCGATGGTGCCC
Source organism: Sphingomonas sp. (assembly GCA_031364345.1). GTDB lineage: Bacteria > Pseudomonadota > Alphaproteobacteria > Sphingomonadales > Sphingomonadaceae > Sphingomonas_O. The sequence goes on along the minus strand of JANLWD010000137.1, from coordinate 3,266 downwards.
GAACTCAACAATATCCTTGGTTGGATCGAACAGTTGGGTGAAGTAGACGTTACGGGCGTGGAGCCGATGACGGCAGTGATCCCCAATGTCCTGCGGCTGCGCGACGATGTCGTGACCGACGGCGGCATTCGTGACCGGGTTTTGGCCAATGCACCAGCGGCGGAACATGGATTTTTCGGTGTGCCCAAGGTGATCGAATAATGGCAACTCTTACTGATCTGGGCATTGCCGCGATCCGCGACGGTGTGCGCGATGGCAATTTTTCGGCGCGCGAAATTGCGACGGCGTTTGTGGGCGCGGTGGCGGGCGCAAAGGCGCTGAATGCCTTTCTGGTCGAGACGCCCGAGCATGCGATGGCAGCAGCGGACCGCGCGGATGCCGATCGGGTGGCAGGGACGCTGAAACCGATGTCGGGCGTGCCGATCGGGATGAAGGATCTGTTTTGTACGCAAGGCGTCGAAGCAACGGCGGGCAGCCTGATCCTCGGCGGATTCAAGCCGCAATATGAGTCGACCGTGTCGGGAAATCTGTGGGCGGCGGGCGCGGGGATGCTTGGCAAGCTGAACATGGACCAGTTCGCAATGGGATCGTCGAACGAGACCAGCGCATATGGCAATGTGATTTCGCCGTGGCGAAAGGCGGGGAGCAATGCCGCACTGGCTCCCGGCGGCTCATCGGGCGGATCGTCGGCTGCGATTGCGGCGCGGCTGTGCCCTGCGGCGACGGGAACCGATACCGGGGGATCGATCCGCCAGCCGGCAGCGTTTACGGGGATCAGCGGGATCAAGCCGACCTATGGCCGCTGTTCGCGCTGGGGCGTCGTGGCGTTTGCCTCGTCGCTTGATCAGGCTGGCGCGATGGCACGCGATGTGCGTGACTGCGCAATCATGCTCGGCGCAATGGCGGGATTTGATGCGAGGGATTCGACATCGCTCAATGCGCCCGTGCCCGATTGGGACGCGGGGTTGTCGAGCGATTTGCGGGGAAAACGGGTCGGGATCCCGCGCGAATACCGCGTCGATGACATGCCACCCGCAATCGATGCGCTTTGGGAACAGGGCATTACGTGGCTGAGGGATGCGGGGGCGGAAATCGTCGAAGTCTCTCTGCCGCACACCAAATATGCGCTGCCCGCTTATTACATCATTGCCCCGGCCGAAGCATCGTCGAACCTCGCGCGTTATGACGGGGTGCGCTATGGTATGCGCGATCTGCCCGAGGGAGCAGGGTTGCAGGGCATGTATGCCGCGACGCGTGCAGCGGGGTTCGGCCCCGAAGTCAAGCGGCGGATCATGATCGGCACTTATGTTTTGTCGGCGGGTTTTTACGATGCCTATTTCACGCAGGCATCGAAAGTGCGCAGCCTGATTGCGCGCGATTTCGATCGGGCTTGGGAAAACTGCGATCTGCTGCTGACCCCGACCGCGCCGAGTGCGGCGTTTGCGCTGGGCGAAAAGTCGGACGATCCGCTCGCGATGTATCTGAACGACGTTTTCACCGTGCCATCGTCGCTGGCCGGATTACCCGCGATGTCGGTGCCCGGTGGGCTCGACTCGGGCGGTCTGCCGCTGGGGCTTCAGGTCATCGGCAAAGCGCTCGACGAGCAAGGTGTGCTGAATGCCTGTCTGGCGATCGAGGAACGCGCGGGGTTTGTCGCAAGGCCGGACGTCTGGTGGTGACCGACACCGTTTCGGCGACCGATCCCGATTGGTCGCGCGAACACAAGCGATGGTTTGAATGGGCACCATCGCGATCGCTTCTCGCCAGTATCCGCAGTTATCAGACGGGCGGGCCGGTGGTGCGGCGCATTGCCGTTTTGCGGCACCGGTTCTGGTCGGTTGTTACTGGCGCCGACATTCCGATCAACGCGCGGATCGGCGGCGGATTGCTGATCCCGCATCCCAATGGTGTGGTGATCCACAATGACGTCGTGATCGGTGCAAACTGCCTGTTGTTTCAGCAAGTGACGCTTGGCACCAACGGCGTGGGATCGGGCAGCGGCAGTGCGCCCGTGCTGGGGGGCCATGTCGATGTCGGCGCGGGCGCCAAAATCGTCGGTCCCGTCAAGATCGGCGATCATGCCCGGATCGGTATGAATGCCGTCGTCATGATCGACGTGCCGACAGGGGCAACGGCCGTGGGCGTTCCGGCGCGGATCGTGCGCTGAGCGCGGCTTGCAATTCGGTGCGCGCGAGGGCAACCGGAGCCGATGACTGACACCAGCACTTACCGCATCAAGGGCACGACGGGCGATTGGGAAGTCGTCGTCGGGCTCGAAGTCCATGCGCAGATTACGTCGCAGGCAAAGCTGTTTTCGGGCGCGGCGACCGAATTCGGTGCAGAGCCCAACGCGCAAGTGTCGCTGGTCGACGCGGCGATGCCCGGAATGCTGCCCGTTCTGAATGGCGAATGCGTTAAGCAGGCCGTGCGGACGGGGCTGGCCATTGACGCCGAAATCCACCGCTGGAGCCGGTTTGATCGCAAGAATTATTTCTATGCCGACTTGCCACAGGGCTATCAGATTTCGCAGCTTTTTCACCCGATTGTCGGTGAAGGCGCGCTGAGCGTGGAGACCGAAGAGGGCGAAAAAGTCATCGGTGTCGAGCGCATTCATATCGAACAGGATGCCGGCAAGCTGATGCACGATCAGCATCCGACGATGTCCTATGTCGACCTAAACCGTTGCGGCGTGGCGCTGATGGAAATCGTGTCGAAGCCCGACATGCGCTCGCCGGCCGAGGCCGGAGCCTATGTCAAGAAACTGCGCGCGATCCTGCGCTACGTCGGCAGCTGCGACGGCAATATGGAACAGGGGTCGATGCGCGCGGACGTGAATGTCAGCGTGCGCAAGCCGGGTGACGAATTCGGCACGCGGACCGAGACGAAAAACGTCAATTCAGTGCGCTTCATTCAGGCGGTCGTGGAATATGAGGCCAAGCGGCAGGTCGCGGTGATCGAGAGCGGCGGCACGATCGTTCAGGAAACGCGGCTGTGGGATCCGGACAAGAATGTGACGCGGTCGATGCGGTCGAAGGAAGATGCACACGACTATCGCTATTTTCCCGATCCCGATTTGCTGCCGCTCGTTTTGACCGAGGAATTTGTGGCGGAATGCAAGGCGAGCCTGCCCGAACTGCCCGATGCGAAGCGGGCGCGTTATGGCGGCACGCTGGGCATCACGCCCTATAATGCCGACGTGATTACGGCGGATGTGGAGACGGCGCGCTGGTTCGAATTGCTGCTCGCCGCGGGGGCGGAGCCGAAAG
>JANLWD010000135.1:0-3143 GCA_031364345.1 Sphingomonas sp. | reverse complement strand
ATCCCGGCCTTTTCGACGCGATATTCGACCTGGCCACCCTTTGCTGCCTTGACTGCTTCGCCGACGTTCATGGTGACCGTACCGAGCTTGGGATTAGGCATCATGCCCTTTGGTCCCAAAATCTTGCCGAGACGACCGACGAGACCCATCATGTCGGGTGTCGCAATGCAGCGGTCGAAATCGACCTTGCCGCCCTGGACGATGTCGAGCAGATCTTCGGCACCGACAACGTCAGCGCCGGCTTCGCGCGCTTCGTCGGCTTTGGCACCCTTTGCAAATACACCCACACGGACGGTTTTACCGGTGCCTTTGGGCAGCGTGACGACGCCGCGGACCATCTGGTCTGCGTGGCGCGGGTCGACGCCTAGCGCGAGTGCCACCTCGATGCTTTCGTCGAATTTCGATGTTGCGTTGGCCTTAGCAATCGCAATCGCTTCATCGATGCCGTGAAGTTTTTCGCGGTCGACAAGCGCGTGAACTTTTGCGCGTTTGGTCAGCTTTGCCATGATTAACCCTCCACCACTTGCAGGCCCATGGCCCGTGCACTGCCTTCGATGATGCGCGCTGCGGCATCAATATCATTGGCGTTGAGGTCTTTCATTTTGACCTGTGCGATTTCAACCAGTTGCGACCGTTTGATTGTGCCAGCGCTGGACTTACCAGGCTCTTTCGAACCCGATTTCAGGTTCAGCGCTTTCTTGATCAGGAACGTCGCTGGCGCCGATTTCGTCGTGAACGAAAAGCTTTTGTCGGCGAACACCGTGATGATCGTCGGAATCGGCATGGCTTTTTCAAGCTCGCTGGTCGCGGCATTGAACGCTTTGCAGAATTCCATGATGTTCACGCCGCGCTGGCCCAAAGCAGGACCAATCGGGGGGGAGGGGTTGGCGGCGCCCGCAGGCACCTGCAACTTGATGTAACCGGTAATCTTCTTTGCCATTATTGTCACCCTTTCTCAGGTTTAGCGGTGCTAACGCCCAAGCGATTACTCGGGCTCCCGCGGAATACCACCGTGCTGATGGAGGCCGTGCCGGTATCGATCATGACATCAAAAAGCAAGCGCCGCGACGACGGAACAGGTCCCGCGGTCGCGGCGCGGACAAAATCAGAACTTGATCCGTATTCCGGCGGACACGCTGTTCGTCTTGAGCTTTCCGACATCGAGCGCAAACGATGGGGCAGCAGCGTCAGTAAACCTGGCTCCGTTAATTTCGCGATGCCGAAAATCGACCGTCAAGGCGACTTTCGGTGAAAGACTAAATGCAACACCGGCGCCGACCTGAAAAGCAAAACTCGCTTTGCCTTCGCCTTCAATTTCAAAGCCGCCGACACCCACGCCGCCGCCGATATAGGGTGTAACCGTGTCGCCGATTGGCAAGTCGAGCCAGATATTGACCAGTGCACTGAGCTGGCGGACCTTGCCGCCATTCGAAAAGCTGACTTTGTTGCCGCTGATGGTGCAATTGTCGACTTCGAGATAATCGCACAAGTCCGCGCCGTCAGGTGGGGAGATCGTCGTAACCGCCGTGCCGTTCAATGACTTGACCGCAAGTCCCTTTACCCGGTTGCGCGAATAATCGATCTCGACATCTGCACGTACCGTGCCGAAGTCATAGCCGACTGCGCCGCCAAATTCGACAGCGCTGGCGAGGTCTACCTCGGTTTTCACGGTATCGACCGGCCCCGTTCCGTTAAAAGTTCCCCCCGCTTCGCTGTAATCCAGATCGGTGTCGTTCACGTTGGACCAGCCAGCATGGACTGACACATATGCGCCGGTGTCATCAGCCTGCGCATGGCCAGCGGTTGCCGACAAAGCGCCGAATGCACAGCCCATCATCTTCACTAAATTGCTTTTCATCTTAGCCCCTTTTGAACGCACAGCGTCGTGGCGCGGTTGTCCGCACCGACGTCGCGCTTATGTGCGTCGAAGTGACATCGACCGGTGTCGCAAATTGATGCAAATCGCAGTATTTCGCTGTTTGCGCCGGCACTTGCCTAGCGGGTCGTCGCTGTTCGCACGGGCACCACCCGGTCGAGTAAGGACATCACCGTTGCATCCTTATTCCAGCGCCGCCCGATCCGATCGATAATGGTCGCCGAGTGCCATCGCTCGCCCAAGTTGCTGGCCTCGGTTAATAAAATAACAAGTGCGTCACGGTCGCCCATTGCGGATGCATAGAATCCCGGAGTTTCGCGAATGCGGCGCGCACCGAACGCCAGTTCGCGCCGTGCGTCCGCAATCAACACCCGGTGCGCTGTTGCCGGATTTTCGAGAACGGCTTTTTTCAGCGCCGCAGCCAGCTTTAGCATATTGGGCTCTTTCCGGATTGCCGCCGCTGCCTCGAAATGGTGCAGATACTCGCCGATGTCGCCGCGTGAAATAGCGACCCAGGCAAGACAGTTGCGGATCGTCGCATCAGCCGGAAAGCGTGTCATCAATTGTTGCAACGACGATCGCGCGAGATCGTCACGTCCGGCCTGCCAGTGGGCGCAGGCCTGCTCAACTTCGATGGCCGGCGTGCCGGGTGCTAACAAGCGCGCACGATCATAAGCGCGCTGAGCGCGACCGTCATCCCCCAGGTCGGCAAGGACGTTGGCAAACCAGAAATGCGTTTGTGCGTCACTTTCGTTCAGTTCGAGCGATCGTTCGAAACTCGCCACCGCGGCATCGGCGTCATTGTCCCACCAATAACCGATGAAGCCCGAAGCCCGGTGCGCGCTCGCTAGGCGGGAATCGAGCGCAATCGCACGCGATGCAGCGGCCTTTGCCGTCGGAAATGCGCGGGCATCATCGACCGAACCATATTCACGGTAGACCAGCCATGCTTCTGCAATGCCGGCATAGGCGGGTGCGAATGTCGGGTCACGCGCGATTACTTTTTCAAACAGCTCGATTGCTTTTGCAATTTCGGGCGCCGTCCGCCGACCCCACAGGTCGCGCGCGGCAACATAATCGGCCGCGACAGCCGCGTTTGGGGGCAATTGAGCAACCGAAGCGCGCGTGATGAAAGATTGCGGTGCCAACCAGAAGATGACAGCAATTGCGACAATCAAGCTGCCGACGACTGCAGCAGTGCGGCGTCGCACCAACGCGACGAAACCAGATGCTGCGCCCTTTGCTTCGGCGACGCCATTTCCGGTGC
>JANLWD010000247.1:0-2437 GCA_031364345.1 Sphingomonas sp. | reverse complement strand
GACCAGACGCTCGTCGTCAACGATCCTGCAAGCGTGCGCAATGCGCCCGAAAAGCTGTTCGTGCTCGATTATGCGCGCTTCATGCCGCCGACGATGATCACCCGTTCGCTCGACGCCACGCGCAAATTCCTCGCCCAACATGGTGAAATCGTGATCAAGCCGCTCCACGGCAATGGCGGCAAAGCGATCTTCAAGGTCGGCCGCGACGGCGCGAATCTCTCATCGCTGATCGAAGTGTTCAACGCGGCCTATGTCGAGCCGCACATGGTGCAGGCGTTCCTCCCAAGCGTTGCCGCGGGCGACAAGCGCATTGTCCTTGTCGATGGCATCGTTGCGGGTGCGCTCAACCGGATTCCTGGCGAGGGCGAAATCCGGTCAAACCTTGCCGTTGGAGGCACGGCCACAAAAACCGGCCTGACGGCGCGCGAACATGAAATCTGCGATCTGCTCGGTCCCGAACTCAAAAAGCGCGGGCTCCTGTTCGTCGGCATCGACGTGATTGGCGGCGAATGGCTGACCGAAATCAACGTCACGTCGCCGACCGGCATCGTTGCAATTGACAGCTTTAACGGCACCGATACCCCCGGGATGATCTGGAACGCGATCGAGGCAAGGCTCGCCTGACATGACCGAATTCGTTTTCAAACTCGTCGAAGACGGCGGCTATTGGGGTGTCGCGCTCCTGATGCTGCTCGAAACCATCTTTCCGCCGATCCCGTCCGAAGTCATCATGCCGCTTGCCGGCGTTGTCGCCTCGCGCGGGCATTTATCGTTGCCGTTTGTCGTTGCTGCGGGAACCGCTGGTGCAATGCTCGGCAATATCATCTGGTATGTTGCCGCCAAGCTGCTGGGGCTTGAGCGTTTTCGTCCCTACATCGAGAAATATGGCCGCTGGCTAACGCTCGACTGGGCTGAAATCGAACGTGCGCACCGCCTGTTTGACAAACACGGCGGGGCAATCGTCTTTATTGCGCGGATGCTGCCTACAGTCCGGTCGCTAGTGTCGATCCCGGCGGGCTTGCTCAAGATGAAGTTCGTGCCGTTTCTGCTCTGGTCGACGCTCGGCTCGGCAGTTTGGACCGCAGGGTTGGCCATCGCCGGATGGGTGCTCGGCCAGCAATTCGACCATATCGAAACGGTGCTCGGGCCGTTATCGATCGCGGTCATCGGCGGAATTATCCTGTGGTATGTTTACCGGGTGATTACCTGGCGACCGACTTGAGCGCGAGGCGCGCGCGCCGCTGGCCGGTCGAATCGCAGGTTGCTGCGAATAGCGAACACTACACCCTAGGGCGACCCCACTACGCTGCGTCGCCGACTGCTTCCTTCTTGGCATAAACCCGCACCGGCTCTTTCGTGCCAGCAACGACGTCCTTGTCGATCATCACTTCGTCGACACCGTCCATGCCGGGCAGGTCGAACATTGTGTCGAGAAGAATCGATTCGAGGATCGAGCGCAGCCCGCGCGCGCCGGTCTTGCGTTCGATGCCCTTCTTGGCGATCGCGACCAGCGCTTCGTCGGTGAAGCCAAGGTCGACATCTTCCATCTCGAACAGCTTGCGATATTGCTTCACGAGCGCATTCTTCGGCTCGGTCAGGATCTTGACCAGCGCTTCGGTGTCGAGATCCTCGAGCGTTTCCACGACCGGCAAACGACCAACAAATTCAGGGATCAACCCGAACTTAAGCAAATCTTCCGGCTCGCAGCTTTGCAGAATCGCCCCCGTCCGCCGGTCATCCGGCCCCGCGACATGCGCGCCGAAACCGATGCTCTTGCCCTGCAATCGGTCGCCAATGATCTTTTCAAGGCCTGAAAACGCGCCGCCACAGATGAACAGGATGTTCGTCGTGTCGACTTGCAGGAATTCCTGCTGCGGATGCTTGCGCCCGCCCTGCGGCGGCACACTTGCGGTCGTGCCTTCCATCAACTTGAGCAATGCCTGCTGCACGCCCTCGCCCGATACGTCGCGCGTAATCGACGGATTTTCGGCCTTGCGCGAAATCTTGTCGATCTCGTCGATGTAAACGATCCCGCGCTGTGCCCGTTCGACGTTGTAATCGCTCGCCTGAAGCAGCTTAAGGATGATGTTCTCGACATCCTCGCCGACATAGCCCGCTTCGGTCAGTGTCGTCGCATCAGCCATCGTGAATGGCACGTCAAGGATGCGCGCCAGCGTTTGCGCCAGCAAAGTCTTGCCACACCCGGTCGGCCCGACCAGAAGAATATTCGACTTGGCGAGCTCGACGTCGGCACCTTTTTGCCCGTGATTCAGCCGCTTGTAATGATTGTGCACCGCAACCGAGAGGACGCGCTTGGCCTTCTTCTGGCCGATGACATAATCATCCAGCACATCGCAGATTTCCTGCGGCGTCGGCACCCCACCGTCTTTCTTCGACACCAGCGAGGATTTGGTTTCCTCGCGAATGATGTCGTTGC
>JANLWD010000099.1:0-6505 GCA_031364345.1 Sphingomonas sp. | reverse complement strand
CAAAATCTGATCTGGGCCGATCCGTTTACGCGCGTCAACGCCAGCATCGGCGTGCGGGGCAAGCAGTGGCGGGCAACCGCGTTCGTCAAGAACCTGACTGACAACGCGACGTCGCTCAATGGTTTCCGCTACCTTGATCCCAATACGTTCCGGCGCACTGCAGTCGATTTTCTGCCGCGTTTGCGCCAGTTCGGCGGGACGGTCGCGCTGACATTCTGATCCGACATAGAATTATGGTTGCGTCCGTCCTACATCGGTTCGGGATTTAGCGGGAGGACGCCATGGGCATGTTCGATTTTCTGTCGAAGCAGTTTGTCGATGTCATCGACTGGACCGAAGCGCCGGGCGATCTCGCGTGGCGCGTGCCGATGGCCGACCGCGAAATCCAGAATGGTGCGGTGCTCACTGTCCGCGAGGGGCAGGTCGCGGCGTTTTTCAACGAAGGCCAGATTGCCGACATGTTCGGCCCGGGCAAGCACACGCTCGAAACGGGTACGCTGCCGCTGCTGACGGCGCTGAACAACTGGGACAAAGCATTCAAATCGCCGTTCAAATCGGATGTCGTGTTCTTTTCGCAAAAAGAACAGATCAACCTGAAATGGGGCACGGCTCAGCCGGTGACGGTGCGCGACAAGGAATTCGGACCGCTACGCATCCGCGCATTCGGCGGCTATTCGTTCCGCATCGACAAGGTCGCACCGTTCGCCTCGCGGATTGCGGGCACGCTTGCCGAAGTCACCGTGTCGAGCATCGAGCCGCAACTGCGTTCGGCGATTGCAACCGCGATGGCGACGGCGCTCGGCGGCGGGGAAATTGCGTTCCTCGACATGGCGGCAAATCAGACGCTGCTCTCCGAAAAGCTGAAAGCTGCCGTTGCCGAAAATTTCGCGCAATATGGTCTTACGGTCGAAAGCTTCTTCGTCGAAAGCCTGTCGCTTCCCGAAGCGGTTCAGGCGCATCTCGACAAGACCAGTTCGATGCGCGTCATCGGCGACCTCAACCAATATGCCAAATTCCAGGCGGCCGAAGCGATCGAGACGGCAGCGGCGCAGGATGGTGGCATGGCCGGGCTTGGCGCAGGCGCAGCGGCGGGAATGGCGATCGGGCAAGTGATGTCGGGCGCGCTGGGCAGTGTCGCTGCGGCGTCGACCGCGTCGTCGGCGACCGAAGACCCGTTCGCAGTGATCGAAAAACTTCACAAGTTGCAAGTCGCGGGCGCAATCACGCAAGCCGAATTCGACGCCAAAAAGGCGGAATTGCTCGCCAGGGTTCGCTGACAAAGTGATGGCCGCACTGGCCTGTCCGCAATGCGGCAATGAATTGACCTTTGCCTCACCCGCGCTGCCGGTGAAAGTGTGCGGCTCGTGCCGCTCGCTGGTTTTGCGCAAGGACACTGGCGTCGAGCGGGTGGGCGAAGCGGCCGTGCTTCCCTTCGATGTCAGCCCGGTTCAGATCATGACGACGGGGCGGTTCAACGGCCAGGGGTTTACCGTGCTCGGTCGCATCCGCTGGGGCTGGGCAGAAGGATCGTGGAACGAATGGCTCGTGCTGTTCGATGACAATTCGCAAGGCTGGCTTGGCGAAGCGATGGGCGATTTCATGCTGCTGCGCGAACAGCCGATCGATCTGTGGGGCGACAGTTCGCTGGCGAAACTCGTCGCAGGCGAAAGCCCCCCGATCGGCGAACGCGTCGATATCGGCGGGGTCAGCTACACCGTGACCGATATCAAGCAGGCAACGGTCATGGCTAGCGAAGGCGACTTGCCATTCAAAGCAGCCAGCGACTGGACCATCGACAGCATCGATTTCCGCTCGACGACGTCGGCCTGCGCCAGTTTCCAGCGCGATGACGACGGCGCATCGTTTTATACTGGCGACGCGCTCAGCCTCGGGGACCTTCAGCTCAAAAACCTGCGCGCGATCGACGGCTGGAAAGTGCCGGTATGAGCGACGCCGCGCGCGCCATTACTTGCCCGTCATGTGGCGGCACGGTTCAGGTCCGTGCTGCCGGTTTTTCGGTCACGCTGGTCTGCGAATATTGCGGCAGTGTCCTCGATGTCGCCAACCCGGATGTTGCGCTGATCGAAAAGCATAACCGTGCCGCCGCCCAACTGGCGATGCCACTCGGCAGTCGCGGTGCAGTGCTCGGCACCGAATATCAGGTCGTCGGGTGGATGCGGCGATCGATCGAAGGCGAGGGCTGGGACGAATATCTGCTGTTCAATCCTTACGTCGGTTATCGCTGGCTGGTCGACGAGGATGGCGAATGGTCGTTTGGCACGATGCTGACATCACTTCCCGATACGACAGATTTCCCGACCTTGCGTATCGGCGCAGCGGCTTTCCTCAAGGAGGATCAGGGTTTCTCAGCCGTCGTCGACAGCGTCGTCGGCGAGTTTTACTGGCGGGCCAAAGTAGGCGACTGGGTCGAACTCATCAATTTCCAAAGCGGCGCGGCGACGCTCAGCCGCGAAAGCGTCGCCGATGAAGTCAACTGGACAGTCTCGAAACCGCTGCGTCCGGGCGATGTCCACGGCTTCGATGGCGGGACGTTCGATCCCGCCGCTGTCGCACCACCCGCAGCATTTATGCGCGACGCCGTCGAGGCGGAAGGAAGCACCAGCGACTCGTTGTGGCCGATGCTCAAGATCGGCAGCGCGGTCGCAGCGTTCCTGCTATTGGTATCGCTGATCGCGAGCTTTGGCGGCATGCGGCCGCAAAGTTTTCAATATACTGTCATCCGCGATGGCGCGGCGCAGAATGCGACGTTCGGCCCGCTGGTGTTTTCAGGCGGGCCACAGAAAGTGACGATCGCAACCGAAAGCACCGATTTCGACAATGCCTGGATCGATCTCGACATCAGCCTCGTCGAGCGCACGACGCAAGCAACGATCGAAGCAGCAACGGTGGTCGAGCGCTACAGCGGCACTGACAGCGACGGTGCCTGGACCGAAGGATCGCGGCGCAATGCGACCAAAATCGCGTCGGTGCCGCCGGGCACTTATGACTTGGTCATCGAAGCTCAGGCAAAAACCTGGCCCGCGCCGACTGATGCGATCGTCTATCCGGATTCGGAATTGACGCTCACCACCTCGGTCCGCTCGGGCGGCGTTTTTGCGTCGAATTTGTGGCTCGCGCTGGCGATGCTTGCGATTCCGCCAGTCTGGCTGATCTGGCGCCGTGCCCGAAATTCCGGGATGTTTGCGGATGGCGACGACTGATGCGTGCGGGCGTCATCCTTTACGCGATCTGGGCTGCGGTGATCGCACTATTGTTCGTCGCCGCCACGTTCCGCGGCTATTCACCCTTCGCCAGCCCGAGCATCCCGCGTGGCGCGGGCTATTATGGGCCTACGCACAAATAAACCAAAGGATATTCAGATGGTTACGACAATTCCAGTCCTGCTCGCTGCCTTGCTCTACTCAGTCATCGGCATGCTGGTGCTATGCGTGAGTTTTGTAATCTTCGACGCGCTGACACCCGGCAAATTATGGGAAGACATTCGCGACAAGCAGAATATAGCCGTGGCGCAATTTGCCGGGCTGTTCGCGCTCGGCCTCTCGATCATCGTCGCTGCCGCCATTCATGGATGATGCCAGAAAGCCGACTCCGCTTGTCATCGCGCTGCTCGTCTCGGTCTTTGCGGTTGCGACCTGCGGCCTGATCTACGAACTGCTGGCCAGCACGATCGCCAGCTATCTACTCGGCGACAGCGTCACCCAATTCTCGACGGTCATCGGCACATATCTGTTCGCGATGGGCATCGGCAGCTGGCTGTCGCGCTATGTGACGAAGGGCGAGCTGGCGCTGTTTGTCCGCGTCGAACTGCTGATCGCACTGATCGGCGGCACGTCGGCAGCGGTCTTGTTCCTGCTCTTTCCCGTGGTCAGCTCGTTCCGCGTTGCGCTCTACGGCATCGTCTTTGTCATCGGTGCGCTGGTCGGGCTGGAGATACCGCTCCTGATGCGCATCCTGCGCGGGCAGTTCAGCTTTGGCGATACCGTCTCGAATGTCCTTACGTTCGACTATATCGGCGCGCTGGCGGCGTCGTTGCTGTTTCCGCTCGTGCTGGTGCCGATGCTTGGGCTCGTGCGCACCGGGTTTCTGTTCGGACTGCTCAACGCTGCCGTCGCGATTGCGGTGCTTTACGCGCTGCCCCGGAAAAGCGCGATGATCGGTGACAAGCTGATGGCATTTGCGCTGGTTGTGCTGCTTGGTGCGGGCATTGCACTGGCCCCGCGCTTGCAGAACTGGGCCGAAAATGCCGGCTATGCCGAAAACGTCGTCTATGCGACGTCGACACCCTATCAGCGCATCGCGCTCACGCGGAACGGCGATGACCTGAGGCTCTATCTCAACGGCAACCTGCAATTTTCATCGCGCGATGAATATCGTTATCACGAAGCGCTGGTGCATCCGGCGATGGGCCGCGTCGCGAACCCGGCGAATGTCCTGATCCTCGGTGGTGGCGACGGGCTGGCGGCACGCGAAGTGTTGCGGCATGCCGACGTGAAGCGGCTCACGTTGGTCGATCTCGATCCCGAAATGACGCGGCTGTTTTCCTCGAGTAGCATGCTGACCGCGCTCAACAAGAGCTCGCTCACCGACCGCCGTATGACCGTGATCAATGCCGACGGCTTCCGCTGGCTGCGCGAGGCGATGGCGAAATATGACGTGATCATCGTCGATTTCCCCGATCCGGTCGATTTCTCGGTCGGCAAACTTTATACCGACGCTTTCTACCGCGAACTCGCGCGGGTGATGGCACCGGGCGGCATAGTCGCCGTGCAAAGCACATCGCCGCTCGTCGCGCCGCGCGCCTTCTGGACCGTCGCGACGACGATGGAATCAGTCGGTTTCACGACGCGCGCTTATCATGCCTATGTGCCGAGCTTCGGCGAATGGGGCTTTACGCTAGCCGCCGGAGGGCCAATTCCCGACAGGCCTGCGATCCTGCCGGGCAACCGCTTCCTGTCCCGCGAGACGGAGGCGCGCATGTATGATTTCCCGCCCGATATGGCGCGGCGTCCGGTCGAGGTGAACCGGCTCGACAATCAGGCGCTGGTCCGCGTGTTTGCATCCGAATGGGCGAAATATGAAGGTTGACCGCCGCGCGGTGCTGGCAGGCGGCGGGGCGGTTGCCGCAGCAGGTGCCGTCGGCTGGGCCGCAACGCGCGAAGCACCGATCGCAGGCACCGTCGGTGGCGCCGATATGGCGCGTGGCCACCGCTTGCGCGACGGCAAATTCCCTGCGCCGAGCCGTGAGGAGCGCACAGGCGTCATCATCGTCGGGGGCGGTGTTGCCGGACTGGCAGCGGGATGGACACTGGCCGAAGCGGGCTATGAGGATTTCACCCTTATCGAGCTTGAGGACGAAACCGGCGGTAACGCGCGTGCCGGCCAAAACGCCGTCTCGGCCTATCCGCTCGGCGCGCATTATCTGCCCGTGCCCAACCGCGAGGCAAAAGCATTGCGCCATATGCTTACGACGTTCGGCATGATTAAGGGCGCGGACGCAAGCGGCGCGCCGGCGTACGATCCCTATCAGCTCTGCGCCGACATGGAGGAGCGCATCCTCTGGCAGGGGAAATGGCATGAAGGATTGATCCCAACCACGGGCCTCAGCGCAGCTGACAAGGCCGATCTTGCCGCTTTCGACGTCACGATTGCGCGCTTTGCCAAGGCTGTCGGCGCTGACGGAAAGCCGGCGTTCACGCTGCCGATTGCCTATGCGTCGTCCGATCGCGCGTTCACGGCGCTTGACCAGCAGAGTTTTTCGGACTGGCTCGATGCACAGGGCTGGCATTCGCCCGTTCTGCGTGCGAATCTGCGCTATGGATGTCGTGACGATTACGGGTGTGAACCCGAACATGTCTCGGCCTGGGTCGGGGTTCATTATTTCGCCGGGCGGCGCGGCTGGGCCGCGGGCGGGGCAGGCGACAATGTCCTGACCTGGCCCGAAGGCAATGCGCGGCTGACCCGTGCGATGGCAGCACGGTTTTCGAATAAAATCGATCAGGGACGAATCGCTTTTGCCGTGAAAACTGACATCGATGCTGTGCACGTTGACAGTTTCGACGTTGCGACGAACCAAAGCATCCGCACCCACGCAAAGGCCGTCATCCTCGCGCTGCCGCATTTCATTGCTGCCCGCATTGCTCCGGGTCTATCGGCCAGCGGGTTCAGCTATGCGCCGTGGCTGGTTGCCAATGTAACGGTCGATCGTCTTCCCAAGGGCAATGGCGTTCAACTGGCGTGGGACAATGTCGCGTGGGCAAGCGAGTCGCTCGGCTATGTCGTTGCAACGCATCAGGGGCTGGCAAGCGTGGCGCCTGCAAGCGTGCTGACTTGGTACATGCCGCTGTCGAAAATGACGCCTGCGGTTGCGCGCAAGTTGATGGCCGGACGACCGGCGGACGACTGGCGGCGGATCGTGGCCGATGATCTGTTGATGATGAACCCCGACCTAAAGGGTTCAATCCGAAAAATCGACCTGTGGCACTGG
>JANLWD010000080.1:0-14759 GCA_031364345.1 Sphingomonas sp. | reverse complement strand
AAACCGTCGGTCCTTCACGCAGCGCGGCGGGCGGCGGGCGGTGGTCCGGCTTATGACGATCGCCTGATCCGCGCACGCCTTGCGCAGGCTTTCGGTCGCCTGATCCGGCGCGCGGACGATCGGGGTGCGTTCATCATCCTGTCGGCAGCCATGCCGTCGCGACTGCTGACAGCATTTCCGCCGGGAACACCGGTGCGCCGCGTGGGTTTGGATGAAGCGGTGCAGGTCGTGGCGCAAATTTCCACTTGCGCGCCGCCATTTTCCGCGATTCAAGAGATGCAGATATAGGAGAGACGCGATGACCGATACGCCCGCCGAGGATGACGCACCTGGCTCGGAAGCGCTCCGCGAAGCTCGCGTTCTGGCTACGGTGGCACCAAATCGCAACAAATGGGTGGCAGGCGCGGTCGCAACGGGCATCGGTTCGGCCGCGCTGGTCGCCGCGCTGCTCTATGCCAATCGCGGCAAGAAAAAGGGCGATCAGTGAGCGTCAAGAAACTGCGCAAGGCAGTATTTCCGGTTGGTGGCCTCGGCACGCGTTTCCTGCCCGCGACCAAGGCAATGCCAAAGGAAATGCTGACTGTCGTCGACAAGCCACTAATCCAATACGCCGTCGACGAAGCGCGCGAAGCAGGCATCGAACAGATGATATTCGTGACGGGTCGCGGCAAATCCGCGCTCGAGGATCATTTCGACATCAGTTACGAGCTCGAATCGACGATGAGCGCACGCGGCAAATCGCTCGAAGCGATCGCGGGCACGCGTTTCAAGCCCGGCGAAGTCGTCTATGTTCGCCAACAAGAAGCGATTGGTCTGGGCCATGCGATCTGGTGCGCGCGCCACATCATCGGCGACGATCCGTTTGCGATCTTCCTGCCCGACGAACTGATGGTCGGCGAGCCCGGATGCATGAAACAAATGGTCGAAGCCTATGAACGAGTCGGCGGCAACGTCGTGTGCGGTTACGAAGTGGCAGCCGACCAGACCGACAAATACGGCATCGTAACGCCGGGCAAAGTCGATGGACCACTTGTCGAAGTGCTGGGGCTGGTCGAAAAACCCGCACTCGGCACGGCGAGGTCAAATCTGATGATACCGGGCCGGTATATCCTGCAACCCGAAGTCATGCGCGTTCTGGAAACGCAGGGGCGCGGCGCAGGCAATGAAATCCAGCTGACCGATGCCATGGCGCAAATGATCGGGACGCAACCGTTCCACGCCTATAAATTTGGCGGCCGCCGTTACGATTGCGGTGACAAAGCGGGATTCATCATGGCCAACATCGCGCTTGCGCTCGACCGTGACGACCTCGCCCCGACCGTGCGCGCGTTCCTTGCGACGGTTTAGGCGCGCACGTCCTTGGCAACCGCATCGAGCAGACCGTTGACGAAGCCCTTTTCGCGCTTGTCGTAAAAGGCGTCGGCGACGTCGACATATTCGTTGATAACCGATTTCACCGGCACATCGGCGCGGGCAAGCAGTTCGTAAGCGCCGGCACGCAGGATCGCGCGCATCGGTTTGTCGAGCCGGTCGAGTGTCCAGCCGCTCGAAAGTTTCGCGACGATCAGCACATCAATTTCATCGGCACGGGCAAGAGCGCCCTTTACGACGTCGTCGAAGAAATCGACTTCGGCTTCGGCATATTCATCGTCACCGATCGTCGCGCCAAGGCGATGCTGGTGAAATTCGTGAAGCAATTGCGCTTGTGGTGTCGCTTCCATGTCGTGCTGATACAGTGCCTGCACCGCAGCGAGGCGCGCGGCCGAACGCGATTTTGACCGGCCCTTCATTTCTCTTCGCCCAGCCGGACCGCAATCGATCGGGCATGAGCAGGCAAGCCTTCGGCTCCGGCAAGCGCAACGGCCGCAGGACCGAGTGCGGCGAGTGCAGCCGGCGGACATCCGATAAAGCTGGTGCGCTTCATGAAGTCGGTGACCGACAGGCCCGAGGCAAAACGCGCACGGCGTCCCGTCGGCAGGACATGATTGGGACCGGCAAGATAATCGCCGATGGCTTCGGGCGTATGACGGCCGAGGAACACCGAGCCCGCGTGGCGGATGCGGGCAAACAATGCTTCGGGATCGGCGGTCGCAAGTTCCAGATGTTCAGGAGCGAGGCGGTCGATCAGCGACGCAGCCTGGCCCATGTCGTCGACAACAATGATTGCGCCGTGCGTTTCCCAGCTCGACCGCGCCGTTTGTTCGGTTGCAAGCATCGGAAGCGTCCGCTCGACCGCGGCGGCAACGGCTTCGGCAAAGGCCGCATCGTCAGTAATCAGGATCGACTGGCTGGTCGGGTCATGTTCGGCCTGGCTGAGCAAGTCGGCCGCGATCCAGTCGGGATCGTTATCGCTGTCGGCAACGACCAGAATTTCGGATGGCCCCGCAACCATGTCGATGCCGACGCGACCGTAAAGCTGCCGCTTGGCTTCGGCGACCCAGGCATTGCCGGGGCCAACGATCACATCGACCGGCGCAATCATATCGGTCCCGAACGCGAGTGCACCAATGGCTTGCGCGCCACCGATGCGCCAGATTTCGTCGACTCCCGCCAGTGCCGCTGCCGCAAGCACGAGCGGATTGGCGTTGCCGCCCGGCGTCGGCGTGACCATCACGATCCGTTCGACGCCCGCAACCTTTGCCGGAATCGCATTCATCAGGACCGACGACGGATAGGCCGCTCGCCCGCCGGGCACATATAATCCCGCCGCGTCGACGGCATTCCAACGCGCACCCAGCCGAACACCAGCCGCATCGATGTGGTCGCGGTCGGCAGGGCGCTGACCGTCATGATATGCCCGGATACGCGCCGCTGCCAATTCGAGCGCCGCGCGTAAGTCGGGTGCGAGCGTTGCCAGAGCGGCGTCGGCCTCTGCCATGTCGATGCGCCACGGGAGCGCATGGCCATCGAATTTCTGGGTCAGTTCGGCAACGGCGGCATCACCCTCACGGCGGACGCGCGATAGGATAAATGCGACATCGCGCGATATATCCGCGTCGCTGTCGCGCCGTGCATCGACAAGGTTCGCGAACGCCGTTTCAAAATCGCGGTGCTTGGTCTCGAGCCGGATCATCCGACAGCTTTCCGAAACGCTTCGACGAGCGGCGCGATGTCATCGCGCGTTTTATAGGCGGCGCGATTGACGATCAGCCGTGCCGAAACCTGAGCGATGACTTCGATTTCGATCAAACCATTATCCTTCAACGTGCGCCCCGACGATACCAGATCGACGATCCGTGCGGCGAGCCCCAATGTCGGCGCAAGTTCCATCGCGCCATTGAGTTTGATACATTCGGCCTGCACGCCCTGTGCTTCAAAATGCTTGCGGGTCAGATTGGGGTATTTGGTTGCGACGCGGACGTGGCTCGCGCGGGCCGGGCCATTCGACGCCGCGATACCGGCGGGTTCGGCGACCGAAACCCGGCAATGGCCGATGTTAAGATCGACCGGCGCATAGAGTTCTGAATAGTCGAATTCGTCGATGACGTCGGACCCGACCACGCCAATCTGGGCCGCGCCGTGCGCAACAAAGGTCGCGACATCGAACGCCCGAACGCGGATCAGACCGATCGCCGGATCATTGGTTGCAAAACGCAAGCGACGGTCGTCTTCATCGCCGAAACCCGCTTCAGGGACGATTCCCGCACGCGCCATCAGCGGCAGGACTTCGGCAAGGATGCGCCCTTTGGGCACGGCAATGATAAGCGGCTGCGGCATGGAGCGCGCGCCTTATCGGTCGCATTGTCAAATTGCCAGAGGAAGCGGCATAAGCTCGCGGCATGACGCCGCTCGAAGCTTTTCAAGGCCAGGTCGATTATTGCATCGCCAACGATGCGCCGATCACGGCTGCCGTTTTGGCCGCGATTGCCGTCAGCCTTTCGGCTGACACCGTGACAGGCGCAAAAATCCTCGGCTGGACCGGGCATCCGATGTTCGACGCGCTGCCGCTGCGCATCACTGGTGGCGTGCACCATCTGTGGCGCAAGGGGCTTGCGCCCGAGCTCGCGCCGTTGTTCGATGGGTCGGGCACGCCCGGCGAGAACGCGGCATCGATGCACAACGTGTTTGCCCGGCATGACGCCGCGTTGCTGCCCTGGCTGGCTGGCCCGCCGCAAACCAACGAGCCGGGGCGGTCGGCGACGCTGATGACCGGCTTGCTCGATATCGTGGCGCGTCACGGGCCAAAGCTCGCGCTTCTCGAAATCGGGTCTTCGGCGGGGCTGAACCTGCTCATCGATCGCTATCGCATCGATCTGGGGGGCGTCAGTGTCGGGCCCGAAAGTGCGGCCGTCCACCTGACGCCCGAATGGCGCGGCGCACCGCCACCTCCGATCGCTCCGGAAATCGTCAGTGTTCGCGGCGTCGACATCGCGCCGGTCGATGCCACAACGCAAGCGGGCGCCGATCGCCTGCTCGCTTATTGCTGGGCAGACCATATCCAGCGTTTCGAACGTCTCGCCCATGCAATTGCGCTTCTTAGTGCGCATCCACCGATGCTGGAGCAGGGCGATGCCCCTGACTGGCTCGACGCGCGCCTTGCCGAAGCGCAGCCCGAAGGCGTCACCCGCGTCCTCATGCACTCGATCGTCTGGACATATATTGCGCCCGCGGGCCAAGCCCGGATCGCTGCGGCCATGACCGCAGCCGGTGCCCGCGCCACCCGGCAACGCCCGCTCGCCTGGGTGCACGTCGAAGCTGACCGCAATGTTCACCAGCATGTCATCACCATCCGGTCATGGCCGGGGCACAGCGAAGCAACCGTCATCGGCCGTGCGCACGCGCATGGATTTTGGGTCGAGCGCATATGATGTGCATTTACGAAATTGCCATCGACTGATGATAAGGCGTGACGATGCGGCGGTTAGCATTTCTGACACGGATCATCGCTGCTTGCCTGATTTCTGCGCCCGTTGCCGCGCGTGCACAGGAAGTTTTGCTCAATCGCAGCTTCGAAACGCCGGTGGCTCCTGCGCAGGGAAATAATTTCTTCACGACCATTCCCAGCTGGACGATTTTCAGTATTTCGCCACCGCAGGCCCAGCCGTGGAATATCATTCTGCCCTCGGCCAGCTATGCCAACAACCCAACGGCACCACCGACGGGCGGCGGCGTCCAGTATCTCGACATCAACAGCGCAGCGGGGACGATCCGCCAGACGGTCACCATCCCGTCGCAGGGCATGGTCGATATCAGCGGCTGGTTTTCGGTACGCGATTTTGCCCAGGCGCTGACCGGACTGACGATCAACGTCCGTGATTCAGGCGGCACATTGATCGGCACGACGAGCACGACATTTGCGGCGTCCGATCCGATCGGATTGTGGAAACAAACCGCAACGGCAAACATCCCTGTCCTGGCAGGCACCTATATTTTTGAAGTTGTCATCCCCGATTTCGCCAACTTCGACCTTGCCAGCATGATATTCAAACCGGCGATCAGCGTGACAAAATCGGTCGCGGCCTACTCCGACCCTGTGAATGGCTTGACGAATGCCAAGCAAATTCCGGGCGGCGTTAGCGAATATACGATCATCGCAAGAACGCCGGCAAGTTACGCAGTCACAGCGAATTCGATCATCGTTGCCGATCCGACGCCCGCGGGACTGGAACTTGTCGTCAGCGACATCGGCACGCCCGGCAGCGGCCCAGCGGCATTCGTGCCGGGGACAACCGGCCTCACCTACACCTTTACCAGTCTGGCGAGCACCACCGACAATATCGAATTTTCGAATAATGGCGGGACAAGCTGGGCTTATGTGCCCGTGGCCAACGCCAACGGCACCGATGCCGCAGTGACCAACGTGCGGATCAGGCCGCAGGGCACGATGGCCGCGAATTCGGCGCTGACGGTGCGTTTGCGATACCGCGTGAAATAAGGAACCGATGCCAGCTTTGCCGGTTGATCGCACATGGCATTCACGCAGCTTGACCCGCCCATCCCGCTCAGCGTTCTTGACAAGGGCGACGGTTATGCTGTGGCCGTGATCGATTACGGCCAGGAATTCGATCTGCTCTGGGTCGTGGCCATGAACGACAGCGGCGAAATCTGGTCGGCACCAAACCCGCAAGTGCGCATGCAAGCCAATTGGTCGATGGGCCGCACCCGCAAACGTGAACCCAAAACGCTGAAGCTTTCGTCGGTAACTGCCTAGCTTTTCGACAGGAATGCCCGGAGAGCGTCGGTCACGGCCGCGGGCTTTTCCCATGTCACGAAATGCCCCGCATCCGCGACCTTGACCAAAGTCAGGTCAGAGACAAGCTCGTCGAGCCCGACCAGTTGCGACGGCGTGAGCGCTTTGTCCTTCATGCCCCACACGACCAGCGTCGGCGTGGCCAGCACTGGAAAAGGCTTGTCGAGATAATTGGGACGTTCGGGCGTTTCGTCCATGGCAGGCACGATGATTCCCGCCGCGCGGTACCAATTCATCATCGCCAGCACTGTGCCCGGCTGCGCCCATTCATCGATGTAGGCCGCTTTCTCTTCGGGTGAGAATTCGAGGTCGAAATGTCCCTTGAACGTCTTGTCAAAGAAATTGTCGAGATCGCCTGCGATGTGGTTTTCCATCCCCGGCACGCGAAATGCGCGGATATATTGCGATGCCGCGCGCTGGCCCATGTCGTCGAACGTCGACTTTTGAAAAATGAACGGGTGCGGCGCGTTGACGATGGCAAGCCGCTTGATCCGGTCGGGATGCCCCAGCGCCGCTGCCCAGGCAATGGCGCCGCCCCAATCATGGCCGACGAGCGTAAACGTCGCGATGCCCAGTGCATCGGCCAATGCGATCAGGTCACCGACGGGCTTGTCATGTGTGTAATTTTCGACGCCGTCCGGTTTCGACGACCGGGCAAAACCGCGCTGATCGGGCGCGATCACCCGATAATTGGTTGCCAATGCCGCCATCTGATGCCGCCACGTTCGCGCGCTTTCGGGAAAACCGTGGAGAAAGAAAATCGCGGGCGCATCATCGGCGCCGCCGATCGTGACATCGAGTTCGACGCCGGTGGGTAGGGCAAAACGTTCACGGCGCAAATCGGTCATGGGGCACTCATTGTCAGAGGAACATCGGGAATCGGGATAAATTCCTTGTCGTCGCCGGGCACGGTCGGAAAGCGCCCGGCTTTCCAGTCCGCCTTCGCATCATTGATCCGATCGCGCGACGACGACACGAAATTCCACCACGCATGGCGCGGCGTCGTAAACGCACCCCCGCCAAGCAGCATCGCACGTGCCGTCGTCACCGCGCGCAGCGTCATCGCCTGCCCCGGTGCAAGCACATATAGCGTGAACGGATCAAGCGCATTGCCGTCAAGCGTCGTTTGCCCTTCGGTGACCATTAAGGCCCGCTCGTCGGCGTCGGGATCGATCGGCACCGACGCACCCGCTGTGATCATCATGTGGGCATAGATTGTCGGTGCATGGCAGGTCGTGGCTGCGGTCTTGCCCCACAAACTGCCCATCAGCACGCGGATTTTTGTGTCGCCATCCTCGATCAGCGGCAGCGCATCGGCGGGGACATGTTCGAACGCCGGATCGATCTCTTCCCTGCCATCGGGCAGCGCCAACCACGTCTGCATCCCGTGAAATGCCGGCCCTGCGGCGCGCATATCGGCTGGCGAGCGCTCCGAATGAACGATCCCGCGCCCCGCCGTCATCAGGTTGATCGCGCCGGGTTCGATGATGGCATGGCTGCCAAGTGAATCACGATGCTCGATCGCGCCTTCGAACAAATAGGTGACCGTCGACAGATTGATGTGCGGGTGCGGTCGCACGTCCATGCCCGCGCCGGCGGGCATTCGCGACGGGCCGAACTGATCGACGAAAATAAATGGCCCGACCATCGTCCGTGTTTTGGCAGGCAGAGTCCGCCGCACTTTGAACGCGCCGAGGTCGTGAGTGACCGGAATGATGGTTTCCATCGCCTACTCCCCCGGTGCCCGCGCCCTGATCGCCAGCGCGTGAACCTTTTGCCCGGGCAAGTCGCCAAGCGCGCGGTAGACCATGCGTTGCCGTTCGAGCCGCGCTACCCCCGCAAAGGATGCGCTTTCGATTTCGACCGTGAAATGCGACTCGCCGGTGCCGTCGTCGCCCATGTGGCCGGCATGGCTTGCGCTGTCGTTGATCACGCTCAGTCGTGTCGGCGACAGCGCCGCCATCAACCGTGTTTCGATTTCACGGGCCATTGGCCCTTTGAGGTCACTCGCCATTGCGCCTATATAGCAAGTCTATGCCGTCCGAACAGTTCCGCCGTCACACCCGCTTTCATGGCCGCGTCGAACGCGACGAACCCTGTGCCGAACCGGGATGCCGCGAAGCAGGAGAATTCCGCGCGCCTTTGCAACCCGGTGGCTTCGACGGGCCGGGATCGTGGCGCTGGCTGTGTCTGGACCATGTTCGCGAATTCAACATGCGCTATAATTTCTTCAACGGGATGAGCACCGACGAAATCCTTGAACAGCAGCGTCCCTTTGCCGGATGGGAACGCGAGACGCGGGCGTTCAACACGGTCGGCGCCGACCGGCCACCGAATTGGTCGAATTTCAGCGATCCGCTCGACGCGATCTCGGCGCGTTTCCGCGACACGATGCCAAAGCAACGTGACGACGGCCGCGAATTATCCGGCGAGGACCGCCGCGCGCTCAAGGAACTCGGGCTTGACGTGAACGCCGATCGCAAGGCGCTGCGCACCCGCTATGCCGAACGCCTGCGCCAGTTTCACCCCGATCGCAACGGCGGCGACCGCAGCCATGAAGCGGCACTCGGACGAACAATTGCGGCGTATAACATGCTGCGAAAGTCGATCGCTTTCGGATGACGGGGTCAACCGCTGCTTGGCGGCGCCGCTGCGTCCATCCACATCGCACCCCAGACATGGCCATCCGGATCGGCAAGATCGCGGCCATATATGCCATCGAGATCCTCGACGGGATTGACATCGGCAATGCCGCCGTGCGCCGCAGCTGCCGCGATCATGGCGTCCACTGCTGCTCGGCTGTCAAGCGTGAGCCCAAGCGCAACTTCACTGTGCGTCGGCGGCGGAATCGGCCGCGTGGTGCGGGTTTTCCACATGTCATGCGTCAGCAGCATGACGACGATCGCCTCGCTCCAGACCATGCAGGCCGCGCTGTCACCGGTAAACGCGGCATTGCTGGTAAATCCAAGCGCTTCGTAAAAGGCTTTCGACGCTTTGATGTCGACCACGGGCAAGCTGATCGAGATCATTTTGGTCATGTCGTTTCCCCGGATGGCGGTTCCCCGTTCCTATCAGGTCGGTGATTGCGGCGTAAGTTTACGTCACGATGTGTGAAGTTGGCGAAGTTTTGGACCTTCGTCTTGACCTTTGCGTTGCACAACAGCACGGGTCGGCGACGAAGGATTTAGCGATGACGAACCTCCCCAACACTCAGCCCGACAGCCGCGCCGCAACCGTAATGGACGCGCCCGATAAAAAGGTCAGCGTGCGCGACGTGTTCGGCATCGATTCGGACATGATCGTCCCGGCGTTCAGCGAAGCCGACGAGCGCGTTCCCGATCTCGACCCGAGCTATGTTTTCGACGGCGACACGACACTCGCGATATGTGCCGGATTTGCGCACAACCGTCGCGTGATGGTTCAGGGCTATCACGGCACGGGCAAATCGACGCACATCGAACAGGTCGCGGCGCGCCTAAACTGGCCGTGCATCCGCATCAACCTTGACGCGCACATCAGCCGAATCGACCTTGTCGGTCGCGATGCCATTGTCCTGAAAGACGGCCAGCAAGTTACCGAATTCCGCGAAGGCCTGCTGCCGTGGGCACTGCAGACGCCGACTGCTCTGGTCTTCGACGAATATGACGCCGGCCGCCCCGACGTGATGTTCGTCATCCAGCGTGTTCTGGAAACCGAGGGCAAACTCACGCTGCTCGACCAGAATCGCGTGATTCGCCCCAATCCATGGTTCCGCATGTTTGCGACGGCCAATACCGTGGGCCTGGGCGACACGAGCGGACTGTATCACGGGACGCAACAGATCAATCAGGGCCAGATGGACCGCTGGAACATCGTCGTCACGCTGAATTATCTGCCGGCCAAGGTCGAAGCTCAGATCGTGCTCGCCAAGTCGGGCGAATATGATCACGAAGGCGGCAAGCGCGAAGTCGACAATATGGTAAAGGTCGCCGACCTGACGCGGCAGGGTTTTATCAATGGCGACATTTCGACTGTGATGAGCCCGCGCACTGTCATCACTTGGGCGCAAAACGCGCTGATTTTCAAGGATGTCGGCTTTGCATTCCGCCTGTCATTCCTGAACAAGTGCGACGAAGCCGAGCGCAGCCTGGTCGCGGAATATTATCAGCGCGTATTCGGCAAGGATTTGCCAGAAAGTGTTGTCGGTAAATCCTGAGCCGCATTTCCCTTCGTCGCATCTCGCCGTAAAGGCGCGGGCATGACCGTCTACAAAAGCTATACCGCGCACCTGAACGCGGCGCTCGACCGGATTCCGGCCGTCGCCGGTCTCGATCGTGCCAATATCGCCGTCGAGCCGCCGCGCGATCCCGCACATGGCGACCTTGCCACCAATGCCGCGATGGTGCTGGCAAAGGGCGCGGGGAGCAATCCGCGCGCGCTCGCGGAGAATTTGAAGCCGTTGCTCGAAGCGGTGCCCGGTGTGCGTGCCGTCGAAATTGCCGGCCCCGGATTCATCAACCTGCGCCTCGACGAAAATGTCTGGCGCGACGAATTGGCGGCGATCCATGCATCGGGCGATGATTATGGGCGGTCGCTGGCTGGCGCGGGCCGCACGGTGAACATCGAATATGTCTCCGCCAACCCGACGGGTCCGATGCACATGGGGCATTGCCGCGGGGCCGTGGTCGGCGATGCGCTCGCAAGCCTGCTCGAGTTTGCCGGGCACAAGGTTATCCGGGAATATTATGTCAACGATGCCGGCGGACAGGTCGATGTCCTCGCGCGGTCGGTGCATTTGCGGTATCGCGAAGCGCTGGGCGAAACGGTCACGATCCCTGAAGGTTTGTATCCCGGCGACTATCTCGTGCCGGTCGGGCGCGCGCTTGCCGACGACTATGGCGACGCATGGATCGGCAAGCCCGAAAGCGACTGGCTCGCGCCGTTCCGTGAGCGCGCGGTTGCCGCGATGATGGATCTGATCAAAGCCGATCTTTCGCTGCTCGGCATCCATCATGATGTGTTTTCGTCCGAAGCCGCCGTGCAGGCCGCGAAAAAACCCGAAGCGGCCGAAGCGGCCCTGCGGGCGGCGGGCCTCGTTTACGACGGGCAGCTCGAAGCACCCAAGGGCGAAATCGATCCCGAATGGGAGGCCGTCACGCTGCCGCTGTTCCGATCGACGCAATTCGGCGACGATCAGGACCGGCCGATCAGAAAGTCGGATGGCAGCTGGACCTATTTCGGGGCCGACATGGCCTATCATTTCCAGAAATCAGAAAGTGCCGATGCGCTGATCGATATCTGGGGCGCCGATCATGCGGGCACGGTCAAGCGCATCCGCGCCGCGGTGCAGGCGCTGACCCGCCAAGAAAACGGGGACTCCAAGCCGTTCGATGTGAAGCTTATTCAAATGGTTCGCCTGCTCAGAAACGGCGAACCGGTAAAGATGTCGAAACGCTCGGGCAATTTCGTGACGCTTGCCGATGTCGTTGAGGAAGTCGGCAAGGATGTCGTCCGTTTCACCATGCTGACGCGCAAGGCCGATGCGCAGATGGATTTCGATTTCGCCAAGGTGGTCGAGGCGTCGAAAGACAATCCGGTTTTCTACGTCCAATATGCACATGCGCGGATCTGTTCGCTTCGGCGCAAGATCGATGCAGCGGGGATCGCAAGCGCACCGCCCAATCTGGCGCGGCTCGATGGCGAGGACCTCGAAATGGTCAAACTGGCGAGTCAGTTCCCGCGAATCGTCGAAGCAGCCGCCGCAAGTGGCGAGCCACATCGCATCGCCTTTTATCTTTTCGACTTGGCTGCCGCATTTCACGCGTATTTCAACATGGGCAACGACCGGCCCGAACGGCGGGTCCTGATGGTAAACGATCCCGAATTGACACAGACACGACTTTATTTGTCGGATGGTATAGGTCAGATTATCCGTAATGGACTGTTTATCATGGGCGTCGGTGCCGCCGAGGAGATGTAATTGTGACGAATGATGACCGCGATACGCTGCCGCTGCAGGACGAGGATCGGCTTCCCTGGCTCGAAGCCGTCGACGACAATGCCGACGACGATACGATTTCGACCGGCAAGATGATCGGTTTTGCGATTGCGGCGATCGTCGCGCTTGGTGTCGTGATCGGCGGCCTGTCGCTGTTGCGCAGCCAGGACGGCCCGAAAGGCGATGGCAAATTGATTGCCGCGCAAGAAGGCGATTATAAAGTGCGTCCCGATGCGCCGGGCGGGATGAAAGTCGAAGGGCAAGGCGACAGCAGCTTTGCCGCGTCGGAAGGGGCGGAAGCCAATGGCAAAATCGACACAAATGCTGCTCCCGAAACGCCGGTAAAGGGATCAAAGGCCGCGGTTCCCAAACCCGGTTTCAACGGCGCGCCGGCACGCCCGGTTGCCACGGCATCGATCCCGGCATCGGGTGGCAAGCTGGTTGCGCCGCCGCCCGCCCGGCCGCTGCCCAATGTTGCGATGGCCGGTGTCAGCGGTTCGCTGGTTCAACTTGGCGCATTCGGTTCCGAAGCCAAAGCCAATGAAGCCTGGACGACGCTGGCACGGCGGTTCGGTTATCTGTCGGCACTGCCCAAATCGGTCGTCACCGCACAAGTGAACGGCAATCAGGTTTACCGTTTGCGCGCCAATGCCGGCGGCCAAGCGGCGACAATTTGCGGTAAGCTGAAAGTCGCGGGTGAAAATTGCATGATCGTGAATTGATGCGCTAGAACGAAGCGCATGAAACCCGTTATTTTCGGTCTGTCCGGCCCCAGCCTAACCGCCGACGAACGGGCATTTTTTCGTGACGCGAATGCCGCGGGCTATATTTTATTCAAGCGCAACTGCGAAACACGCGCTCAGGTCCGTGCACTGACTGATGACCTGCGCGCGCTGTCAGGGCGCGACGATGTTCCGATTTTGATCGATCAGGAAGGCGGTCGCGTATCGCGGATGCAGCCACCCGAATGGCCGGCATTTCCGAGCGCTGCTGCATTTGATGCCCTGTACGATGTGGCGCCGATTTCGGCGATGGAAGCGGCGCGATCGAATGCAAAGGCGATCGCGCTGACGCTTGCCGAAGTTGGCATCAATGTCGATTGCCTGCCGCTGCTCGACGTGCGCACGCCCGATACGCATCCGGCGATCGGCGATCGTGCGCTGGGCAGCGATGCTGCACGCGTCGCTTCACTGGGGCGCCATGTGCTCGACGGGCTGCGCGACGGCGGTGTCGTCGGTGTGATCAAGCATATGCCGGGGCAAGGGCGCGCCGTGGTCGACAGCCATCATGAATTGCCCGTTGTCGGTGCGACCGATGATGATCTCGCAATCGACCTGTCCGCGTTTGCGCGATTGAACGACGCGCCTATCGGCATGACCGGCCATATCATGTTTCCAGTCTGGGACGCTGACCGTTGCGCCACGATGTCACCCGTGATCATTGCCGACATCATCCGCGCGCGGATCGGGTTCGATGGCCTGTTGCTCAGCGACGATCTCGACATGCGGGCTTTGTCGGGCGATGTTGCCGACCGTGCGGTGCGGTGCGTCGCGGCAGGATGCGACATTGCGCTCAATTGCTGGGGCCGGATGGACGAAATGATCGCCATTGCCGCTCAGCTCCCCGACATCAGCGAACGCAGTGCCGAACGGCTGGCAGCGGCCATGGCGACGATTGCGCCGGTTGCCGATTATGATGAAATTCCCGCATTGATCGCCAAGCGCGACGAATTGCTGGCGCTTGTCTGAACGCGACGGCCTCACGCTTGATCTCGGCGCGTGGGAAGGGCCGCTCGACCTGTTGCTGGCGCTGGCCCGTGCGCAAAAAGTCGATCTGCGCGAGATTTCCATTCTGTCGCTCGTCGATCAATATCTCGATTATCTCAACCGCGCCGGAGCGATCGCTCTCGAGCAGGCAGCCGATTATCTGGTGATGGCAGCGTGGCTCGCTTATCTGAAATCAAGTCTGTTGCTGCCCCGCGCCGAACAGGACGACCCCAGCCCGGACGAATTGGCGTTCCGGTTGCAGCAACGCCTTCGTCGCCTCGACGCGATGCGCGACGCCGGTGCGCGGCTGATGGCACGTGACCGGATGGGCCGCGACGTTTTTCCGCGCGGCGCGCCCGAGGGACTGGCGACGATCCGGACGACGATATGGCAAGCACGCCTGTACGATCTCCTCACAGCCTATGGCCGAGTGAATGCACGCACCGCACCGATATTGCATCAGGTTGCGCGCCGCCCGGTCATGACATTGGACGCTGCGATGCAACGGATCGAAGCGATGCTCGGCCGGATTGGCGACTGGACGGCGATTGCCGCGTTTTTACCGCGTGACGGCAATCCCGATTTCAGGCGTTCGGCGCTGGCGTCGACAGTCGTGGCAACACTCGAAATGGCGCGGCGCGGGACGATCGATCTGCGCCAGGATGACCCGTTCGGGCCGATCCTTGTCAAGGCAGCATGACCGTATCGGAGCAAGCGCGTGCCGTCGAAGCGCTGCTTTTCGCAAGCGAGCAGCCATTATCGATGGATGACATCACGCGTCGCGTCGACATCGCTGATCCCGCACCCGCGCTGGGCGAGCTTGCGC
>JANLWD010000058.1:0-11584 GCA_031364345.1 Sphingomonas sp. | reverse complement strand
GCCGGGTGCGGACGTCATTGTCCTCGGCGCAACCGATGTGCCGGCCGAAGCGGTGGCGATGAAAGCCACGGCGTTGGCGTGTGGATTTGAAGTGATGGCTGGTGATATGTCGCTTGGCGCGATTGGCTTCTGCGTGCCCGTCCGCACGCTTGCGGCCATCGAAACAATGGCAGGCGGCTCCGTCGCCGACGCGGGGTGGGCAGAACGCCTGAGCGACGCCGTCTCGAATGCGCGTATCAATGTGCGCTGCGTGTTGGCACGACCGACGTTGTCGGCGGGCGAGGTCGCGCGGCTGGTGCCGGGCTCGGTCATTCCGATCCCCAATCTCAATGAAGTCGCCCTTATCGCAGGCGGATACCGCATTGCGACCGGCTTAGCCGACGCGCGCGAGGGCCGCGCGGCCATTACCATCAACCGGACGGAGTTTCAGATATGAGCCAGGATTTAGTCGCAGACGGTGCTGCCGGATGGGGGCTGCTTGCGCAGATCCCGTTGCGGCTGTCGGTGGAAATCGGATCGGTTTCGCGGACGATGCAGGATTTGCTCGACATGAAACAGGGCGCTGTCATCGAGCTTGACCGGTCGATTGACGAGCCCGTCGACATCCTCGCCAACGGCACTGTGATTGCGCGCGGCGAAGTGGTCAACGCGGGCGACCATTATGGCGTGCGGATTACCGAAATCGTCGATGCCGAAATGGCGGCACCGCGCAAGGAACGGCGTCAGTGATTTTCTCCTACCTCCTGACGTTATTCGGCGTGTGCGGGCTGGCGGTCGGCACGCTTGTTGTGCTGCGCGCGGCTAAAGGCGGCGGGCTGAAGCTGGGCACCGTGCAGTCAATTCGTGTCGTCGGTCGCCAAGCGGTCGGTGCGGGATCGACGCTGATGCTGGTTGAAATTGATGGCGACCGCATGCTGATCGGCGTTTCGCGCAGCGGGATATCGGTGCTGAAAACTGCATCTCCCGCTTCGCCGAGCGAAGCCGAGGGTCATAGCCGAGCGGAGCCGAGGCATCCGCCATCGACGGTTCTCGACTTCGCTCGAACGGGCCCCTCGGCTCCGCTCGGGGATGCGTCCGGGAGTTTCTCTGCTACCCTCCGCCGCACTGGAGGAGGGTGGTGACCGAACTTGCCACCCCGCTGAGTGCGCTGAACGGCGGGCAGCCGCTGGCGTTGTCTTTGCAGCTTTTGCTGTTGATGACCGTGCTTGCGGTACTGCCGTCGATCCTGTTGATGATGACAAGCTTCACGCGGATCATTATCGTGCTGTCGATCCTGCGGCAGGCGCTGGGGTTGCAGCAGACGCCGCCCAATCAGGTTCTCGTCGGCCTCGCGCTGTTCCTGTCACTGTTTGTCATGCGACCGGTGGTCGATGAAGTGAACCGCATGGCGTATCAGCCGTATCAGGCCAAGCAGATACCGGTCGAGGAAGCGGTCGCGCGGAGCGGCAATGCGCTGCACAAATTCATGATCGGGCAAACACGTAGCGCCGATCTCGATCTGTTTTTCAAACTGGCCAAGGCGCCCAAAGTCGCCAAGCCTGCGGATGTTCCGTTCTCAATCTTGCTCCCCGCGTTTGTGACGAGTGAACTCAAGACGGCGTTCCAGATCGGCTTCCTTATTTTTCTGCCGTTTCTGGTGATCGATCTCGTCGTTGCGTCGGCGCTGATGGCGTTGGGGATGATGATGCTC
This sequence comes from Sphingomonas sp., assembly GCA_031364345.1. Taxonomy (GTDB): domain Bacteria; phylum Pseudomonadota; class Alphaproteobacteria; order Sphingomonadales; family Sphingomonadaceae; genus Sphingomonas_O. The sequence goes on along the minus strand of JANLWD010000058.1, from coordinate 9,894 downwards.
TCGCCCAGTATCGTGTCTATGCCGTTCAAGCTGCTGCTGTTCGTGCTGGTCGATGGCTGGGCGCTGACGATGGGGTCGATGGCGGCCTCGTTCGGGGTCGGATGATGGAGACCGGACCCGACTTTTTTATGGGTATTGCTCAGCAGGCGTTGTGGACAACGGCGCTCGCGTCGATGCCCATCCTGATACCGGTGCTTGTCGTCGGGCTACTCGTCGGGATTGTTCAAGCGGCAACGTCGATCAATGAGGCGACCTTGTCGTTCGTGCCCAAGTTGGTGGTTGTTGCCATTATCCTCGCTCTGTTCGGCGGCGCGATCATGGGGGTGATGGTCGATTTCACACGCGAGATGTTTGCGCGCATACCGGAGATCACGCGCTGACCGGGGCCGATATCGGGGCCGCGCAGGCAATGCTGCCCGCGCTGATGCTGGCGTCGGTTCGACCGGGTGCAGCGTTTCTGGCCGCGCCGGTGTTCGGTGCGCCACAAGTGCCGGTGTTGCTACGCTTTGTGCTGGCGGTGGCGGTTGGTGTGCCGGGAAGTTTGCTGGCGACTGTCTATCTGCCGCCTGAGGGGATGGCGAGTGTTGCGGGGTTTGCACTGATCCTCGGCGAGATTATTATCGGGCTGGCGCTTGGTTTTGCGTTGCAGATCGGCTTTGCGGCGACATCAATTGCGGGTGAGGCTATCGGCAACGCTATGGGCCTTGGCTTTGCGGCGACGATCGATCCGATGAGCGGGCACGGCACGCCTGCAATCGGCCAGGTGCTGACCATCTTGGCGACGTTATTGTTCCTGTCGATGGACGGGCATCTGGCGTTCATCACGATCATCATCGAAAGTTTCCGGGCGCTGCCGATCGGTGGCGGTCTGATTTCGGCTGAATCGGTCGGTGCGATTGTCCGCCTGGGTGGCGCGATGTTTGCCGCCAGCGTCGTTCTTGCGTTGCCGGTCGTGACTGGCGTTATCCTGATCCAGCTCGTGATGGCGCTGCTCGCACGTTCGGCGCCCGCGCTGAACCTGTTTGCCGTCGGCTTGCCTGCTGCGGTGTTGGGCGGTCTGATCCTGTTTGCCTTTGCCATGCCGATGCTGAGTCAGGCGATCAGCCGGTCGCTGGTCGCTACGATGGAAGACACGGCGCGGATTGTTACGAAATGAACGAGGGCGACAAGACCGAAAGTCCGACGCCCAAAAAGCTGCGCGATGCCCGACGCGACGGCGACGTGCTGCAATCGCGTGACCTGTCGACGGCGCTGGTTTTCGGTGTGGGTGTCCTGTGGCTGGTCGTCGCCGGTGCCGTGATCGTCGGCGCGCTGAAGCGGACGCTCATTGCCATGCTCAGGTTCGATATGCGTGATGTTCGTCAGTTTAGCCCGGGCATGGCGATTGCCGAAGCGGCGACCGGTGTCGCCAGCTCGATGGCGCTGCTGCTTGCCATTACAGTCGTTGCCGCGATCATATCGCCGGCATTGCTCGGGTCGCTGGGGATGCGATGGGGCAACGCCGCGCCGAAATGGTCGCGGATCAATCCGCTTGCCGGGCTTGGCCGGATGTTCGGGGCAGCCGGCCTCGCCGAACTCGGCAAATCGCTGGCAAAAGTGCTACTGGTCGGTGGCGTTTGTATTGCAGCACTTTTCGCCAGCCGCTGGGCCCTGATCGGGCTGGCAGCCGCGGACCCGGTCGCGGGATCGGCGTCGGCCGGGCTGATGATCAATCGCGCGCTGGCGATCGGCGGGCTGATGCTGGGCATCGTCGCGCTGGTCGATGTACCGTTGCAATCGATGCGGCGAACCAGGCGCCTGATGATGACCAAGGACGAAGTGATGCGCGAACATCGCGAAGCCGACGGATCGCCTGAAATGAAGCGCGAGCGCCGCAGTCGTCAATATGCGCTCGCCACGATGTCGGCACGCGGCGCGATGAAGGATGCAACGGTAGTCCTCGTCAACCCGACGCATTTCGCCGTCGCGCTGCGCTATGATCCCGATCGCGATGGCGCGCCCGTCGTCGTGGCGCGCGGCGTCGACGAAGCTGCAGCCGCGATCCGCGATCTGGCAAAGGGCAATGACGTGCCCTGCCTCGAATATCCCGCACTTACCCGCGCAATCTACTTCACCAGCAAAGCTGGCGAACATGTGCGCGAGGATTTGTATCTCGCGGTCGCGACCGTGCTGGCTTTTGTCATGAATCTCGAAGCGGCACTGGCGGCCGGGCGGCGACAGCCCGATATCGATCTGCCCGATGGTGCGCGGTTTGGCGCCGACGGCGTGCGCGAAGCTTAAGCGTGCCTTCACCATGCCGTTATCGGGGCATGGAAAATTCGAACGCATTCTGGCTCGAACAGCTTGTCATCGCTCTCGCCGACGCTCTTGCCGCGCTGGCCTGTTACGGGGTCGACGATCCCGCACTTGTTCGTCGGATCGAGGAAGCGCTTTCAAATGCGGAGCGCCTTAAGCGTTGCTCGCTGCGGCCGTAACTGAGTGCCAAGGAGATTTGCCATGATCACGTCAATCGCCAGCAGCCTCGGGATCGGTTCGGGCATAAACACGCGCACGCTGGTTAACGATCTTGCAGCCGCGGCGCGCGAGGGTCGCGAGTTTCAGATCATCACCAAAGAACGCGCGAATGGTGCGCGGATTTCGGCTGTCGCGCAACTGAGGGAGGGGCTGGCATCACTTGCGAGTGATTATACCGAAAGCGCGGCTGGCGTTGAGCCAGCGGGCCTGAAAAAGCTTGCCAACGCATTTGTCACCGGGTTCAACACGCTTCAGTCATCGCTGAACGATGCAATGCGTGGCGGCTCGGCACTGGCAGCGGCAGGCGCATTGACGGGCGACAGTGCCGCACGTGCGGTTCAGAATGAATTCCGTCGCCTGCCGCAAGCCGAACTGGCTGCGACCGGCACATACAGGACATTGTCCGATATCGGTATCGGCGTCAGCCGGACCGGCGCGCTGACGCTCGACAATGTCAAATTCGACGCCGCGCTTGCGAATGCACCCGCCGAAGTTAGCGCACTTCTGGTCAGCACGACCGGATTGTCCAAAGCGCTTGGCGAAATGAAAACGCGGTTGACCGGTGCCAACGCCCCGCTGACCACCGCGTCGTCGCGCTATGAACGGATCGGCACCGCGATCGCGAAGGAGCGCGTGCGCATGGAAGACGACAATGCGCGCCTTGTCGATCGCCTGACCAAAAGCTTTGCCGGCATGGATCAGCGCGTGGCCAAGCTGAAAGCCGTGCAAAGCTATGTCGAACAGCAAGTCGCAGCGTGGAATTCGAACCGGTGAGCGCGGCGCGTTATCGCCAGATCGATCAGTCGAGCCGGGTCGAGGGCGCGTCGCCGCATGCGCTGGTCGGGATTCTGCTCGACGAAGCGATCGATCAGATCGATGCAGCAGCGGCGGCGCTACGCCGCGGACAGCGGGCCCATGTCGCATTCGCGCGCGCGCAAAGCATTCTCCACGCGCTCGAAGCCAGCCTCGATCACCGCGCTGGCGGCACGACGGCCGCGTTAATGCAGCAAGTCTACCGCGAAACACGGCGATGCCTGACGCGCGCAACTGACGAAATTGATCCGTTATGGTGCAATCGTGCGCGTCAAACAGTCAAACCGATTGCCGAGGCATGGGCGCAAATCGCTCAGGCGGCGTGACGACGCATCTTTTCGATGAGCGTGGTTCGTTGCAGGCCCAATAGTCGCGCAGCATCGGCGATCACGCCTTTGCTCCGGTCGAGCGCTTCGCCGATATAACGGCCCTCGATGTCGTGAAGGATAGCGCGCAGATCGATGCCGTCGCTGCCGAATTGCTGGTCTTCGACAGGCGGTGACAATTGCACGGGTACGGGCACGGGCACTAGCGCGGGCACCGGTACCGCAACCGGAACGGCTCGCGCGGCGGCCGATGTCGGCCGCAACAACAATGCTTCGACGTCGGCCGGGGACAGCGTCTCGCCCCCGTGAAGTATCGCTGCACGTTCGACGAAATTGCGCAGTTCGCGAACATTGCCGGGCCACGGATGCGTTGCAAGCGACGCAATGGCTGGCCGCGAAAACCGGACGCGTTCGCCAGCGGCCGAAAGGCTGCACAGGAAATGGTCGATAAGCAGCGGTAAATCTTCGGGCCGAGCGGCAAGCCCGGGCAGATGAATCGGAAACACCGCGAGGCGATAATAGAGATCTTCGCGAAAGCGCTGGTCTTCGATCGCGACGCTCAGGTCACGGTGCGTGGCAGAGACGATCCGCACATCGACGGCAATGCTGCCGCGCCCGCCCACACGTTCGATCCGCCTTTCCTCAAGCACGCGCAACAACTTGACTTGCATGTCAGGCGGCATGTCGCCAATTTCATCGAGGAACAGCGTGCCCCGGTGCGCTTCTTCGAAACGTCCCTGTCGCTGGGTGTGGGCGCCGGTAAAGCTGCCCTTTTCATGGCCGAACAGTTCGCTTTCGAGCAAGTCGCGCGGAATTGCACCGCAATTGATGGCAACGAACGGGCCATTTGCACGATCGCTGGCGACGTGAATTGCGCGGGCAACACGTTCCTTCCCGCTGCCCGACGGGCCGGTGATCAGCACCGATGTCGCCCCTGACGCGACGCGGCGGACGAGGCTGCGGATCGTTGCCATCGCGGGGCTTATGCCGAGCAGGAGTTCGTCGACCGTCGCGGCGCCGTCACGCGCGGTCGTCTTTGCCAATGTCATTCCGGCCCGGCCCCCAAAACGGTTACATTCCCCAACAGCGGAATCTAGCCGAGTCGCGGCCCAGCGCGAGCACAGCTTGATCCGAAACCGCGTCATTATCGACTGACAATGCGCCAAAACGGCGACAAACCGGTTCGGATTGACGTGGGGGTAAACAGTGGTTCTAAACTTGAGCGCACGAGAGGCGCGAACATTGTCGGACTATAACCCAGATGAGCGCCGCATTTCCGTTTTCGCCGATAACCAGATCGGCAGAGACGATCTGCAATCGCTCGCGGTGCAGATGGGGCTTCGTGTCATGTTTTGCGGGACCGTCGACGATGGACTGCCGCGGCTGAGAGCGTTTTCGCCCGGCGATGCGATCGTCGTCGACATCACGTGTGACAGCGGCCCGGCCGGCGACGTGTTCCTCGATCGCCTCGATGCGGTCGGTGCCGACGACGATATCCCTGTCATCGTGAATTGTTCGCCCGAATGTCTCGACCGCGTTGCCGCCCGGCTTCACGCGCCGTCGACTGCGCTGATGTGCCAGGCGACACGTTCGGACTGGATTACGTCGCTCGCGCTCATTGGATTGCCGGGCGTGCCCGCACTGCATGACGTTGCCGTCGATGAATCGATCCGGCTTCAGCGGCTTGCCGACGAAGTGCAGCGCATTGCCCGGGCGCTGTCCGATCTTGTCACGCCCGGTGCGACGCCCGGTGCGGCCCCGTTGTCGGGGATGAGCGACGCGATGATCGGATTTCGCGCACCCTCGACGTCATACACGGTACCGCCGACCGCGAGTGTCACTGCTGCCGATGTTCGCGCGATCATTCGTCTGCGACGCATGCGCGATCGCTTTTTCCGCAGCGATCTGTTTGCCGATCCGGCGTGGGACATGCTTCTCGACCTCATGGCAGCACGGCTCGAACGGATGCGTGTGGCGGTGTCGAGCTTGTGCATCGCTGCGGCCGTGCCGCCGACGACTGCACTGCGCTGGATCAAGACCATGGGCGACAATGGCATGTTCGTGCGTGTCGCCGACCCTGAAGACGGTCGGCGCATGTTCATCGAGCTGTCGGATACGACGGCAGCTGCGATGACCAGCTATTTAAGCGCTGCAAAATCGCAAGGCGGCCTTGCGGTTTAAGCTGCGAACCGGCTAACGCTCAACCAGCGGGCGATTAGCTCAGTTGGTAGAGCATCTCGTTTACACCGAGAGGGTCGGCGGTTCGAGCCCGTCATCGCCCACCAGATACCGCGAATTTGCGTTGCGCCACTGAACGCGAGGGGATTGCCCATGACGACACGCGCATCCGCCGCCATTCCGTTCGCCGTTGCATGTGTGGGCATCGCGTTGTTTTCGGCAATGGACGCCGCGATGAAGGGGCTGGCGATCGCGCTCGGCGCGTATAGCGCAATGCTCTGGCGTCAGGCACTTGGCGGGACGCTCAGCCTTATTCCCTATCTGCTGACGCGGCGGACCTGGCCCAGCCGGGCCGGGCTGCGCATTCACGTCCTGCGCGGCTTCGTTGCGTCGATCATGGCAGTATCGTTTTTCTATGGCATCGCACGCGTGCCGCTCGCCGAGGGAATTGCGCTGTCGTTCATTGCACCGCTCATCGCGCTTTACCTCGCGGTCGTCCTGCTGGGCGAGACAGTCGGACGGCACAGCATCATTGCCTCACTTTTCGGTATCGCCGGCGTCGCCGTGCTGCTTGCCGCACGCGTCAGCGATGCCAGCGGTGCTCCGCGGCATCTCGACGGCGTGGCCGCGATTTTGCTGTCGGCGATCTTTTACGCGTGGAACATCATCCTGATGCGGCAACAGGCATTGCTCGCGTCGCCCATCGAAGTCGCATTTTTCCAAAATGTAACTAGCGGCGGTTTCCTGCTGCTTGCGCTGCCCGTGATATTGTTTGCCGCGCCGGGATGGTTCGTCATTCCTGCCGGCAATCAATGGCCGATGCTGATTCTGTCCGCGATACTGGCCTTTGCATCGCTGTTTCTGCTCAGCTGGGCCTATGCACGCGCCGAAGCACAAGTGCTGGTGCCGGTCGAATATACCGCTTTCGTCTGGGCCGCGATCATGGGCGCGATCTTTTATCAAGAAGCGGTGACGGCAACGACAGTGGCGGGTGCCGTCCTGATCGTGACCGGTTGCATCATCGCGGCGCGTGGCGGACGACCCGACACGGCAAAGCTGGAGGCAATGGTGTGAATGTGGACGTGACGATACGTGCAGCGGCACCCGACGATCTCGACCTGATCATCGGATTCATTCGCGCGCTTGCCGATTATGAGCGGCTTGCCGACGCCGTCGTGCTCGACCGTGCGCAGCTTGGCTGTCACTTATTTGGTGACAAACCTATGGCCGAAGTCCTGATCGGCGAGATTGACGGTGTGGCGCGCGGTTTTGCTTTGTTTTTTCATAATTTTTCGACGTTTGAGGGACGGCCGGGGATCTACCTCGAAGACCTGTTCGTAGAACCTGCGGCACGCGGATCCGGCCTGGGCAAGGCCCTGCTCGCACGGCTTGCACAGCTGGCGATGGAACGCGGCTGTGCGCGTCTCGAATGGTCCGTGCTCGACTGGAACGCGCCTTCAATCGCTTTTTACAAATCGCTGGGTGCACGGTCGATGGATGACTGGACGATCAACCGCGTCGATGGCGATGCACTGGCCGCATTGGCACGTGCATGATGATACCGCCGATGCAACCGACATTGTCGGATGACCGCGTGTTCCTGCGGCCGATGACCGCGGATGATCGCGAGCCGCTGTTCGTCGTGGCGTCCGATCGCGAAATCTGGGCGATCCACCCCGCCCACGATCGCTGGCAGCGTGAAATATTCGATGCGTTTTTCGACGAGGGGCTGGCGTCGAGCGGCGCGCTGACGATCATCGACCGGGCGACCGACACGGTAATCGGCAGTTCACGGTACGATATTCGCGTATGCGAGCCAGGCGAAGTCGAGATCGGCTGGACATATCTCGCGCGCAGCCACTGGGGCGGGAAATTCAATCGGTCGATCAAGCGGCTCATGATCGGGCATGCGTTGACACGTTATGATACGGTCATCTTCCTTGTCGGTGAATCAAATCTCAGGTCATGCCGCGCTCTGACGAAAATCGGCGCTACGCTCACCGACCGACGGCAGGATTGGCCAATGGCGGGGACGACAGTCAGCCATCTGATATATGCCATCACGCGTGAAAATTTCAGCGCAGGACCGCTTAACCAATAAACCCGTTCAGGCTTTCGCGGCCTCATATGCAGCGATTGCTTCCATGACGATTGCCCGCGCTTCGTCGGCATCGCCCCATTTGCCGATGCGGACCCACTTTTTTGGCTCGAGGTCTTTGTAATGGGTAAAGAAATGCTCGATCTGCTGCATGACGATATCGGGCAGATGCTCTTTTTCATCGACATCGGCGTAATAAGGGAAAGTCGCATCGACGGGAACGGTCAGCAGCTTTTCGTCGCCGCCCGCTTCATCTTCGAGCTTGAGTACAGCGATCGGCCGCACGCGCACGACACAGCCCGGCACAAACGGCGAGCGCGCAACAACCAGCGCATCGAGCGCGTCACCATCCGGCGATAACGTGTGCGGAATGAATCCGTAATTGGCAGGATACCGCATCGAGGTATGCAGGATGCGATCGACGAACAGTGCGCCCGAAGCCTTGTCGAATTCATATTTGACCGGCTCGCCACCGACCGGCACTTCGATCACGACGTTGAGCGAATTCGGCGGATCGTCGCCGACGGGAATCAGATCTATTCTCATTTTGCGGCCAGTAGCCGGTCGAGCGCGCCGTCGCCAGTGCCGGTTTTTTCCAGCCGGGGATAACGCAGGCCGCCGGTCCACTGGACGGTCACGTCGCGGACGCTGAGTTCGTTTTTCAGCGTAAGGCGGATCGGGGCAGCGGTGCCTTTTGCAGCGGTAATCGCATCTTTCATGATTTCGTCGGTGTATGGCATGCCATTTACCGCAACGATTTCCTGGCCGACCGTGATGCCCGCATCATAGGCCGGGCCACCCCAGATGACGCCCGTGATTTTCGCGCCCTTGCCAACGTTGATGCCGAGCGACCAGGTGAGGTCGAGATATTTGTTGACCTTCATGCCAAGTTTCAGGATCGATGACGGCGTGTCTGTGTAGACCAGCTTATAGCCCGAGCGTTCAAATCCGCCGAGTGGCGCGCCCTTGGCGTTTTCGGTCAGCCGGGCGGTCAGGAAACCATTCCAGTCGTAAGGCATGACAGCGTTCAGCGTCTTGGCGACATCGTCGAATGTGTAAGTGACCTGGCCCCAGTCGCCATCATTTATTCCGAAGAAGGCTTTGGCGAAATCGTCCATGCTTCTGGTATTTTTGGTGCCGTCGCGGATGATGGCGTCGGCTTCGATCCAGACCAGCATGCCTTCATTGTAATAATCCTCGCTGCGCTGCCACGATGCCCAGCCCTTGGGCCGGCGTGCCGAAATGATCGGATCGTTTGTGGTGTCATCGAGACTGCGCCACGTGCGACCGGGAAGGGTGTCGAGCCGGGCAGCAATCCCTGCCAGCGTGTCGAGCTTGTCCTGTTTGGTTGCCATGCCGCTGCGCGCTTCGAGAACATGGCCCCAGAATTGCGTTTGCCCTTCGTAAACCCAAAGCAGACTGTCGCGCATCGGCATGCGGAAATCGGGCGTCCACAAGTCCGCCCCGCGGCGGAATTTGCCATTCCAGCTGTGCACGAATTCATGCGGGAGCAAATTATGGTCGAGCCGCGACCCTTCCCAATCAAGGAAATAGCCGGGATCGTTCTGATTTTCCGAAGACCGGTGATGCTCCAACCCGATGCCGCCCATCCGGTCGGTGATCGCGTGAAGGAAATCATAGCGATCGAAATGACGCGCGCCGAAAAGTTTGATCGCCTGATCGACAAGATTTCGGTGCAGCGCGATCGTCTCCGGCTTGGCGACCAGCTCTTTCGGGCTGTCCGCAAAAGTGTTGAGCGTCACGCCCTGACCCAAATCGTCCTTGCGGAAATATCTGCCGGCAAACACCGGCGAGTCGATCAGCACTTCGTAGTTGGTCGTTTCATAAGTGATGCTGTTGCCCGTCGTCGCCACCGGGCGCAGCGCCGTCGCCGCCTGCCAGCCTTTTGGATAGGTCACCGTTGCAATCACCGGAATCTGGCGCGTGAAATACCCGGCGGGATAA
>JANLWD010000051.1:0-14035 GCA_031364345.1 Sphingomonas sp. | reverse complement strand
GCTCTATGACGACAAGATCGTCGCCGCGATGACCGAGAAATTCGGTTACAAGAACCGCATGCAGGTTCCGCGGATCGACAAGATTGTCCTCAATATGGGTGTCGGTGAAGCGACGCAGGACAAGAAGAAGGTTGATCAGGCGGTTTCGGAAATGGAACTGATTGCCGGCCAGAAGCCTGTCGTGACCAAGGCCAAGAAGTCGATCGCGCAATTCAAGCTGCGCGAAGGCATGCCGATCGGTTGCAAGGTAACGCTGCGCAAGGAACGCATGTACGAGTTCCTCGATCGCTTCATCACCATCGCACTGCCGCGTGTTCGCGATTTCCGCGGGCTCAGCGACAAGAGTTTCGACGGGCGGGGCAATTATGCCTGTGGTCTGAAGGAGCAGCTGATTTTTCCTGAAATCAGTTACGACAAGGTCGACCAGATGCGCGGCATGGACGTGATCGTCACGACCACGGCAAATACCGATGACGAAGCGCGTGAATTGCTGCGGATGTTCGGTTTTCCGTTCCCGATCCCGGCTCCTGCTGGGGCGGCTGAAGAAAAGAAGGCGGCATAAGCGATGGCAAAGAAAAGTTCGATCAACAAGAACGAGAAGCGCAAGGCAATGACCAAGCGTTTTGCCCCGAAATATGCGGCGTTGAAAGCGATCGCTAACGACGAAAGCGTCGATGACGGCGAACGGTTGATGGCGCGCCTAAAAATGTCGGCATTGCCCCGCAACGGTAATCCGACGCGCATACGCAATCGCTGCGAGCTGACGGGTCGTCCGCGCGCTTATTATCGTAAGTTCCGTCTCTGCCGCGTGCAGCTGCGTGATCTGGCCAACAAGGGCCTGATCCCGGGCGTCACAAAGTCGAGCTGGTAAGGGTTAAGATATGTCATTGACCGATCCATTGGGTGACATGCTCACCCGCATCCGTAACGGCCAGCAGGCGCGCAAGGACAGCGTGACAACGCCGGGTTCGAAGCTGCGCCAGCGCGTCCTCGATGTGCTGCAGCGCGAAGGCTATATTCGTGGCTGGAGCCCCGAAGAAGTTGCGGGCCATGACGGCATCCGCATCGAATTGAAATATTTCGAAGGCCAGCCTGCGATCAAGCATGTTGCGCGCGTCTCTAAGCCGGGTCGCCGCGTTTATTCGGGCAGCAAGGAATTGCCGCGCGTTCGCAACGGCCTGGGCATAACCATCGTCTCGACACCGCGTGGTGTGCTTTCGGACGCCGAAGCACGCGAAGCCAATGTCGGCGGCGAAGTCCTCGCGGAGGTATTCTGATGAGCCGCATCGGTAAAAAGCCAGTTGCCATCCCGTCGGGTGTCACCGCCTCGATGGAAGGCGGCATCATTTCGGTTAAGGGTCCCAAGGGGACGCTGACCATGCCCATGCGTGAGGAAATCAGCTACACGCTTGATGACGGTGGTGTGCTCGTAAAGCCGGCAAACGCAACGAAAGCAGCGCGGGCATTCTGGGGCATGCAGCGGACGATGGTTCAAAACCTCGTTACCGGCGTCACTGACGGTTTTACCAAGACGCTGGAAATCACCGGCGTTGGTTATCGTGCCAATGCGCAGGGACCAAAGCTGAAGTTGCAGCTTGGTTACTCGCATGACGTCGATATCGATGTGCCGTCGGACCTGGACGTGAAAACGCCCGATCAGACGACGATCCACATCACGGGCATCGACAAGCAGAAGGTTGGCCAGCTGGCCGCCGAAATCCGTCGCTGGCGCAAGCCGGAGCCTTACAAGGGCAAGGGCATCAAATATCGCGGTGAGTATATCTTCCGCAAAGAGGGTAAGAAGAAGTAATGGCAAAGCTGTCACTTTTCGAAAAGCGGCGCCAGCGCGTCCGCACGAAACTTCGCGTGAAGGGTACATTGCGTCCGCGCTTGTCGGTGCATCGTTCGGGCAAGCATATCTATGCGCAGATCATCGACGATACCGCGGGCAAGACCGTCGCGATGGCTTCGACGCTCGACAAGGATGTGCGCGGCAAGACCGGTGCCACGTGCGATGGCGCCACCGAAGTCGGCAAGCGCGTTGCAGCGGCCGCCAAAAAGGCAGGCGTAACTCAGGTAGTTTTCGATCGTGGCGGGTTCCTGTTCCACGGTCGCGTCAAGGCGCTCGCCGATGGTGCGCGCGAAGGCGGATTGGAGTTCTAAATGGCTGATGAAATCGAAGTAACCGGCGCTCCGGCAGCCGAAGCAGGTTCAGGCGCTCCGGCCGCAGACGCACCCCGTGGACGTGGTCCGCGTGGCGGCGGCGGTGGTCGCGGTGGCCCCGGTGGGGGCAACCGTGGCGGTCGCGACAACAATAATCGTGCGCGTCGCGATGGGGGTGGCGCGAGCGACGGTGGTGAAGAGCTGATTGAAAAGCTCGTTTACATCAATCGCGTCTCAAAAACAGTGAAGGGCGGCAAGCGCTTCGGTTTTGCGGCGCTCGTTGTTGTCGGCGACGGCAAGGGCCGTGCCGGTTTCGGACATGGCAAGGCACGCGAAGTGCCCGAAGCGATCTCGAAAGCGACTGCAGCTGCGAAGAAAAAGATGATCCGCGTGCCGTTGCGCGACGGTCGCACGCTGCATCACGATGGCAATGGCCATTTCGGTGCAGGCCGCGTGACGCTGCGTTCGGCACCGCAGGGGACCGGCATCATCGCTGGTGGCCCGATGCGTGCGATTTTTGAATCATTGGGCGTTGCGGACGTTGTGACGAAGTCGGTCGGCACGTCGAACCCGTATAACATGATCCGCGCAACCTTCGAGGCGCTCGGCGAGCAGACGTCACCGAAGTCAGTGGCGCAGCGTCGCGGCAAGAAGATTGCCGACCTGCTGGGCAATGGTGGCTCGAAAACCGCCGACGCCGATGCTGCGATGGTGACGGAGTAACCGACATGGCAAAGATCAAGATCAAGCAGACGGGTTCACCCATCCGTCGTACCAAAGATCAGCGCGCGACCCTTACAGGTCTCGGGCTCAACAAAATGCACAAGGTTTCGGAACTGGAAGACAGCCCCGAAGTCCAAGGCATGATCCGCAAGGTGCGGCATATGGTCGAAGTGCAGGGCTAACCGCCGAACAATCGCGCGACAAAAGCGAAAGCGAGTGCAATGAAACTGAACGAAATCAAGGACAATGACGGCGCCCGTAAAGGCCGTATGCGCGTGGGCCGTGGTATCGGCTCGGGCAAAGGCAAGACTTCGGGCCGCGGCCAGAAGGGCCAGACGTCACGCTCGGGCGTGTCGATCGCTGGTTTCGAAGGCGGGCAGATGCCACTCCACATGCGGCTGCCAAAGCGCGGCTTCAATAATATTTTTGCGCGCGATTGTGCCGAAGTCAACCTCGGTGCGATCCAGAAACTCGTCGACGCAGGCAAGCTCGATACCAAGGGTGTGATCGATCACGCCGTTTTGAAAGCTGCGGGCGTTGCGCGCGGCGGCAAGGATGGTGTTCGTCTGCTCGGCAAGGGTGAATTCACGGCAAAGCTGAAATTCCTCGTCTCGGGTGCTTCGAAGGGCGCTCGCGAAGCCGTGGAAAAGGCCGGCGGGTCGGTCGAAGTGATCACGGTCGTTGCGGCCGCCGATAAAGCGAAAGCCAAGAAAAACACCGTCAAGATCCGCAAGGATTTGCTTTAGGATTTTGGCGACGGGGTTAGACTTCTGCCTTCGTCGCCTTATATGAAGCGCTGCTCTACGGGGAATAACGACCGCCATGGCGAGTGCTGCCGATAATTTAGCGACCAACATCAACCTGTCGAAATTCGGGCAGGCAACCGAATTGAAAAAGCGGCTTTGGTTTACGATCGGTGCGCTGATCATATTCCGCTTTTTGAGCCATGTGCCTTTGCCCGGTGTCGATCCGCGTGCGCTCGCGACATTGTACGATACGACACGCGGTGGTGTTCTCGATTTTTTCAACACGTTTTCGGGCGGTTCGCTCGAGCGCATGAGCCTGATCGCACTCGGCGTCATGCCGTATATCACGGCGTCGATCGTTATTCAGCTTTCAACCTCGCTGTCGCCCAAACTCGCGGCGATCAAGAAGGAAGGCGAAAGTGGCCGTAAGCGGCTCAACCAGTATACGCGTTATGGAACGGTAGTCCTCACGGCGATCCAGGGCTATTTTATTGCGGTCGGTCTTGAAAGTTGGGGTGCGTCGTCGGGCATTTCGGCCGTGGTCGAGCCCGGAATGATTTTCCGCGTGGCATGCGTTGTCTCGCTGATCGGGGGCACGATGTTCCTGATGTGGCTTGGCGAGCAGATCACCAGCCGCGGCGTTGGCAATGGCGTCTCGCTAATCATCATGGCGGGCATTGTTTCACAATTGCCCAAGGCACTCGTCAATCTTTTCGAAGGTGGGCGGACCGGCAGCATGTCGCCGGTGACAATCCTGTTGATCGTGGCACTGGCATTTGCCCTGGTCATGTTCATCTGCTTCATGGAACGCGCACAGCGCCGGGTGCTGATCCAATATCCAAAACGGCAGACTGCGCGTGGGATGCAGCAGGGTGACAAGAGCTTCCTTCCGCTCAAGATCAATACCGCAAACGTCATCCCGCCGATTTTTGCGTCGTCACTGCTGCTCATGCCGCTGACGATCGTCCAGTTTGCCGGGCAACAGGTTGCGGGCGAGAGCGCGTGGGGCGATTTTGTGCTGATGATCACGACATCGCTTCAGCATGGTTCGCCGCTTTACATGACGCTTTATGCGCTGGGCATCATCTTCTTTGCGTTTTTCTACACGGCCGTCGTGTTCAATCCCGAGGAAACGGCGGAAAACCTGAAGCGATATGGCGGGTTCATTCCCGGCATCCGCCCCGGCAAGAATACAGAGACTTATCTGGATTATGTCCTGACGCGGATCACGGTAATCGGTGCGGCGTATCTGACGCTGATTTGCCTCATCCCCGAAATCATGACAGCCCGGCTTGGCCTGTCGCTGGCGCTTGGCGGCACGAGTTTGCTGATCGTGGTCAATGTGACGATGGATACCGTCACGCAAATTCAAAGCCATCTTCTCGCGCATCAATATGGCGATCTCATCAAGAAAGCGAAGCTCAAAGGAGCTCGCAGCCGTTAAAATAGGGGAAGCGGTTCGTGAATATCATCCTGTTGGGCCCGCCTGGTGCGGGGAAGGGGACGCAAGCGCAGCGCCTTGTCGAAGAGCACGGGATGGTCCAGCTGTCGACTGGTGACATGTTGCGTGCATCGGTGAAAGCCGGCACCCCAGTCGGGTTGCAGGCCAAGGCAGTGATGGAATCGGGCGCGCTGGTGTCCGACGATATCGTATCGGGCCTGATCGGTGAAAAGCTTGACGGCATGACGCTCGATCAGGGTGCTATTTTCGATGGTTATCCACGGACCGAACCGCAATCAGTGGCGCTCGACGAAATCCTGCACGCACGCGGCCGCACGCTCGATCATGTCATTGAGCTCGAAGTGAACGAAGAAGCGCTCGTCGACCGCATTACCGGTCGCTACAGCTGTGCCAAATGCGGCGCCAACTATCATGACCGTTACATGCAGCCAGCCGTCGCCGGCATCTGTGACACATGCGGTTCGTCCGAATTCAAGCGACGTCCCGACGACAACGCTGATACTGTCCGCACGCGCATGGCAGAATATCGGGCCAAGACGGCGCCGATCATGCCGATTTATGAAAGTCGGGGTCTGCTCAAGCGCGTCGACGGTATGGCCGACATCGCGCATGTAAGCGCGGCAATCGAGTCGATTCTCGCCAAGGTCTGACGGGAACTGTCGCCGCAATTGCCGGTTCTTCCTTGCTCGAAAAGGAGCAGGCGATGGCGGAAAAGACATTCAACCCGGGCGACAAAGTCGAATGGGATTCTTCGGGCGGGCATTCAGTCGGCAAGGTTGTGAAAAAACTCACATCGCCGACCAAGATCAAGTCGCACGCAGTCAAGGCAAACACCGATAATCCCGAATATATCGTGAAAAGCGACAAGTCGGGAAAGATTGCGGCGCATAAGCCTGGCAGCCTCAAAAAGGTGTAGGCAGCGATTGGCGACTTGCTTGACAGCCTTGCCACTGATCCGTAACGCACATGTATTCCGACACGACGGCATCCGGCGAGCGATATTGCGCGCGTCGGCATTTTGGCGTTTTCGGATTGAGACGCTTGGATATGGGGCAACTTGCCAGATGCCCTGTGGAGCTGAGGAGATCGTATTTCATGGCACGTATTGCGGGCGTTAATATCCCCACCAACAAGCGCGTTCATATTGCGCTGACCTATATTCACGGCATTGGAAATACCAAAGCCAAGGAAATCACGACCAAGCTTGGGATTGACGAGCAGCGGCGTGTGCAGGACCTGAGCGATCAGGAAGTTTTGCAGATTCGTGAAACCATCGACGCCGACCACACTGTCGAAGGCGATCTTCGCCGCAACACGGCGATGAACATCAAGCGGCTGATGGATCTTGCGTGCTATCGTGGGCTGCGTCATCGCAAGGGGCTGCCCGTGCGCGGCCAGCGGACGCACACCAATGCGCGTACGCGAAAAGGCAAGGCCAAGCCGATCGCCGGTAAGAAGAAATAAGTCCGCGTCTCTCGCAGCGACTTTTCAGGTAGGACAGCAGAATAATGGCACGCGAACCCCAGCGCATTAAACGGCGCGAACGCAAAAATATCACCAACGGCGTCGCGCATGTGAACGCCAGCTTCAACAACACCATGATTACGATCACCGATGCACAAGGCAATGCCATAAGCTGGTCATCGGCGGGCATGATGGGATTCAAGGGCTCACGGAAATCGACGCCTTACGCAGCGCAGGTCGCTGCGGAAGATGCCGGCAAAAAAGCCGCGGAACACGGCGTCCGCACGCTCGAAGTTGAAGTGAAGGGACCCGGTTCGGGTCGTGAATCGGCGCTCCGTGCGCTTCAGGCAGTCGGTTTCAATATCACGTCGATTCGCGATGTGACGTCGATCCCGCACAATGGCGTTCGCCCGTCGAAACGGCGTCGCGTTTGACGGAGCCTTTCATGCTTCGCGACGCAGAAAATTCGGATTACCCGGCAGACCCGCTGACGAGCGGTTCGCCCAACCCCAAGGGGAACATCGTGGCAGTCAATTCCAAAAACTGGCAGGAACTCAAGAAGCCGACCGCTCTCGAAAAAAAGGCCGGTAGCGACACTAAGCGTAAAGCGACGTTTATCGCCGAACCGCTTGAGCGTGGCTTTGGCCTGACGCTCGGCAACGCGCTGCGCCGGGTGCTTTTGTCATCGCTACAGGGCGCAGCAGTAACGTCGATCAAGATCGAAAACGTCCTGCATGAATTTTCGTCACTTGCCGGCGTGCGTGAGGATGTGACCGACATCGTTCTGAACGTGAAACAGATAGCGTTGCGGATGCAGGGAGAAGGTCCCAAGCGCTTGCAATTGTCGGCGACGGGTCCAGCCGAAGTGACCGCGGGCATGATTGCCGTGTCGGGCGATATCGAAGTGATGAATCCCGAACTTGTTATTTGTCACCTCGACGAAGGCGCGACGTTCAACATGGAACTCACGGCCGACGTCGGCAAAGGCTATGTCGCAAGCGCGGCAAACCGGCCGGCGGATGCGCCGATTGGTCTCGTCCCTGTTGACGCGCTTTACTCGCCGGTCCGCCAAGTCGCGTACAAGGTTGAGAACACGCGCGTTGGGCAGGAACTCGATTATGACAAGCTGACGCTGACGATTGAAACCGACGGAACTGTCACGCCCGATGACGCCGTGGCCTACGCCGCGCGCATCCTGCAGGATCAATTGAGCTTGTTCGTCAGTTTCGACGATACGATGGTTGCTTCGTCGCCGATGGTCGGCATGGCAGCACCCTCGTCGCACAGTCATGAGATCGAAAGCGACGCGAACCAACTCAACCGTTATCTGCTCAAGAAAGTGGATGAGTTGGAATTGTCGGTGCGCAGTGCAAACTGCCTCAAGAACGACAATATCATCTACATCGGCGATCTGGTCGGCAAGTCGGAAGCCGAAATGCTGCGCACGCCGAACTTCGGCCGCAAGTCGCTGAACGAAATCAAGGAAGTGCTCTCGAGCATGGGTCTTCGCCTTGGCATGGACATCCCCGGATGGCCGCCGGAAAATATCGAAGACATGGCCAAAAAGCTCGAAGCGGAATTGATGGGCTAAACGGTTTTGGGCGGTGGCCGTAATCACCGCCCGCCTTGGGCAACCTGATACGGGCCCCTGACGAACGAAGGAAGAATATCATGCGTCATCGTAATGCCGGTCGTAAGTTGCAACGGACTTCGTCGCATCGTACCGCGCTGTTCCGCAACATGGCCGCCGCGCTCATCAAGCATGAGCAGATCACGACGACGCTGGCCAAGGCAAAGGAATTGCGCCCCTACACCGAAAAGCTGATCACGCTTGCAAAGAAAGGTGGCTTGTCGAACCGCCGCCTTGCGCATGCCCGGTTGCTCGACGATGCGCAGCTTATCAAATTGTTCGATACGCTGGCTCCGCGCTATGCCGACCGCGCCGGTGGTTATTGCCGCGTGGTCAAGGCGGGCATCCGCCTTTCGGATGCCGCGCCGATGGCGATCATCGAATTCATCGACCGCGATGTCGACGCCAAGGGCAAGGATTCGGGTCCGGTGATGGGCGAGAACGACATGGACGAAGCGGCCTAATGCGCACGCTCCGGTTTATCCCGGGGCTTTTCATTGCGGCATGTCTGTTGCCTGCCGTAGTTAAGGCGGAGGCTCGGTTGGATTATCCTAACACTGCGACCGTTGACGTAATCGACGCGCCCTTTGGTGAACCGGTGTCCGATCCATATCGCTGGCTCGAAGCCGACGTCCGTACCGATCAACGCGTGCGCGACTGGGTGACGTCACAGAACAAGGTCAGTGGTGCCTATCTGGCGGCATTGCCCGGGCGCGACGTTTTTGAAAAACGCCTGCGCGCATTGTTCGATTATGAGCGCATGGGTGTCCCGCAAAAAGCGGGAACGCAGATTTTTTACGCACGTAATAGCGGGCTGCAAAATCAGTCGACGTTGTGGGTGCGTGATGCCCGCACCGGTGCTGAACGACTGCTGATCGATCCGAATCTGTGGGCAAAGGACGGGGCAGCCGCGCTCGCCGAATGGACGCCGACCGAAGATGGGCGCTTGCTTGCTTATTCCGTGCAGGATGGAGGCACCGACTGGCGAACGGTCAAGATCATCGACGTTGCGACGGGCAAGGTGCGTGATGACGAGGTTCGGTGGGTCAAATTTTCGCGGCTGGCTTGGAAGCGCGACGGCAGCGGTTTTTACTATTCGCGCTTTCCCGAGCCCAAGGAAGGCGGCACGTTTCAGTCATTGAACCTGAACCAGAGCGTCTGGTTTCACGAAGTCGGGACGCCTCAGACTGCCGATATCCCGATTTATGCAACGCCCGACCGGCCAAAGCTCAATCATAGCGCCGAAGTCACCGACGACGGTCGCTGGCTGGTGATCAGTTCGTCTTCGGGTACCGATCCGCGCAATGCCGTGACGCTAGTCGCGATTGACGAGCGC
The DNA here is from genome assembly GCA_031364345.1 of Sphingomonas sp. Taxonomy (GTDB): domain Bacteria; phylum Pseudomonadota; class Alphaproteobacteria; order Sphingomonadales; family Sphingomonadaceae; genus Sphingomonas_O. The sequence continues at coordinate 4,511 of JANLWD010000051.1, read as the reverse complement.
GATGCAAAGCCGCTTGCGCTGATCCCCGGCATTGAAAATGACTGGCAACTGGTCGGTGCGATTGGCAACCGAATGTGGTTCCGGACTGACAAAGACGCGCCGAAGGGTCGGATCGCGCGGATCGATGTCGGTCGGAGCAGAGCAAAGCCCGTCGCGATCGTTCCGGAGGACAAGGATACGCTTGTCGGTGCGTCGATGGTCGGCACACATTTGATCGTCGCCTATCTCGGCGATGCCAAATCACAGGCGGAGCGCTTTACGCTCGATGGCAAGCCGCTCGGCAAGATCGATTTGCCTGGCATTGGCACAGCAGCCGGATTTGGCGGGCGATACGGCGAACGCGAGACGTTTTACAGTTTTTCGGGGTTTGCAACGCCGCCGACAATTTATCGGTTCGATACAGAGACCAATCGCAGCGAGCCATTTTTCACGCCCAAAGTTGCGTTCGATCCCGGTGCTTATGTGACCGATCAGGTTTTCTATCCATCAAAAGACGGAACGCCGATCCCGATGTTCATCGTCAAGCGCAAGGATCTGCGCGCAGGTCCGGCACCGACGCTGCTTTACGGTTATGGCGGTTTCAACGTGTCGCTGACGCCGGGCTTTTCGGCGACGCGGATTGCCTGGCTCGAACAGGGCGGTGTGCTCGCGGTCGCGAACCTTCGCGGCGGTGGCGAATATGGCAAGGACTGGCACGACGCCGGGCGACTGGCGCGCAAGCAGAATGTGTTCGACGATTTTATCGCAGCGGGCGAATATCTGATTGCGCAGGGAACGACATCGAAAGGCAAGCTGGCGATACAGGGTGGTTCGAATGGCGGGCTTCTGGTCGGTGCGGTCGTCAATCAGCGGCCCGATCTTTTTGCAGCGGCATTGCCCGCAGTCGGCGTGATGGACATGTTGCGGTTCGACCAGTTTACAGCAGGCCGTTACTGGGTCGATGATTATGGCAATCCGGCGGTCGAGGCCGACTGGCGCGCATTACGAGCCTATTCGCCCTATCATAATATCAAGCCGGGCGCTGCCTACCCTGCGGTGCTGGTCACGACGGCCGACACCGATGACCGCGTCGTGCCGGGGCATAGCTTCAAATATACCGCGGCATTGCAAGCAGCGGACGCGGGCACAAAGCCCCATATCATCCGCATAGAAACGCGCGCTGGTCACGGCAGCGGCAAGCCGACCGACAAGATCATCGAAAATGCGGCGGACGAATGGGCATTTATTGCGCGCTGGACAGGAATGACCGTCCGCTAAACGGGCGGCGGAATGAGGCCGACCACACGCAGGACAATCGCCTGAACCAGCATGACGGCAAGCCAATGCGCGGTATCGGATAATGCACTGCGCATCGGGATCGTGCGAAAGCGATAGCTGGTCAGAATGACCGGTACGACGAAACCAATCCAGATGACGAATGCGCTACCCAGCGTCATGGTCCAGACGTCGCCTTTCGGTGGCGCCAGAATGAGCGCCCCTGCCAGAATCGAGGCCAGCCAGAATTCGGCGATCGCGGCCGTCAGGACCATGGCAGGCCGCGGAGCGCGATGGCTCATCAGCAAGGCGTAAATCAGGCCGATGGCAAGCCCGGCGAGCGTCGCGATCGCAATCGGGATGATGTTGAGGATGATATAGATCATGCGATCATCTGTGCCGCACAAACGAAAACGGGGCCAGTGCGTACGCACCGACCCCGATCGTCGAAGTGTTGAATTGTATCAGATTGCCGGAGCGATCCGCGACGATGCACGGCGACGCATCGCACCACCGACAAGGCCAAAGCCCGCAAGCATCATCATCCATGTGCCCGTTTCCGGAATTGCCGAGATGACGGCGCGCTTTGCAAAAACGAGATTGTCGACAGTGGGCCACAGGAAGCCAGCCTGCGGCTGAACCGACGTCACCGTAAGGCTTGTGATCGCAGTCGTTGAAACAAAGCCTAGGAAGCTTCCGGTCGTGGCGCCAACGATCGTCTGTGTCACTGACCCGCTCGAATCAGTTGCAACAAGCGTGATGTTGCCTGCCGAAAATGCGCCATTAACGTCACTGCCGAAGAAGTTACCACCAACGCCGTTCGACCCGCCCGTGAAGGTGTTGAACACGATCGTATCGGTCGCCGTGTTGGTCGACAGCCATGGGTTTGCCGTTGTTCCTGCGCCAAAGAAGGTGCCTGCTGGCGTTGCATTGGCCGTGTAGCCGTAGACACCGGCAGTGCGAATGATTGGCGATGGCGTTGAGCCCGTGATGCTGAGGCCGGTGTAGGTGTCTGTTCCCGGAGCCGTCGTTGCTGCGGTAAATGCGGCAAGGCTGGTGTAAATTGTGATCGCAGCCTGCGCGGGGGCGGTGCTGGCGAGAAGAGCGGCGATTGCCATAGTAGCGTGCTTGAGGTGCATGATCGATCCCTTTCGATTACGTTAACAATTGATTAACGATTCTTTGCTGCACTGCAAGGAGAATTACGGTTAATCGCGTTTAAACCGTGTCAAAACAGGACAATAAGACTCCTTTCATTTCGCTGACGAATCAATTCAGCTGCGCGACAATCGATCGGTGATACCAAGTCGTCTGGGCATCGGATCGGCAATGCTCATGACAAGGAATTGATGCGATGAAGATGGTGCGTTCGGTCACGGCATTGGTTGCAACCGCGGTCATCGCAACGGCGGTCACGCCCGCGATGGCACAACGTTTTCCCGGCGGCGGATATGGAAATCCATATGGCGACCGATACCGGCGTCATCACGATCGCCGTGTCAGCGCTGGCGATATCATCGCGGGTGTCGCTATCGTCGGCGTAATTGCGGCAATCGCCTCGGCCGCATCTAATGCGAAAAACCGCAATCGTGGATATGAAGGTCGTATCAACACCGACGATCAGGCGGCTGACGCCTGCGCCAGTCGCGTCGAACAGCGTTACGGCAACAGCGCGCGCGTTCGCGGCATCGACGATGTGCAGCGCACGCGCGAGGGGTATCAAGTCCGCGGAACGGTTGAAACAAATGATCGCGACGACCGCGCGACACAGCGTTTTACCTGTTCGATTCGTTATGGGCAGGTCGACGATGTCCGGATCGACAGCGGCTATGCTTATCAAGATTATTGATCGATGACACCGGATCATGGCCCCGTTAATCGGGGCCATGGCTGATTTCTCGATACGGCGCCTCATCGCAGCCGATGCCCAAATATATTTCGCGTTGCGACTGCGCTGCGCACGCGAGGCTGCTTTGCAATTCCGAAGTGCTTCCGAAGACGTCGAGCGCGAAGGGGTTTCGCATTGGCGAGAGCAGCTGGCATCACCCGATAACCGGATCGTCGGTGCTTTTGCTGACGATTTGCTCGTCGGCATCGGTGGGATCGTTCGCGATCCGCGAGTCAAATTATGCCACAAGGCGCTGTTGTTCGGTATGTTCGTCGCGCCCGAAGCGGCCGGGCAGGGGATCGGGCGTGCAATCGTCGATTCATTGATTGCCGAAGCGCGCGGTTTTGTATCGTCACTCCACCTGACTTTGATGGCCGACAACGATCGGGCACGCGCGCTTTACGAGAAGGCGGCTTTCACGGTTTACGGACGCGAGCCGCAATCGGTGATGCAACCTGGCGGGCCCGGCGATGAATTGTTGATGTGGCGTGCAATAGACTCGACCGCGCCGGACGGTTAGCAGCACCGCCATGCATACCATTTTGATTGTCGATTTCGGGAGCCAGGTCACTCAGCTGATCGCGCGCCGCGTCCGTGAAGCGGGCGTCTATTGCGAGATCGCACCGTTTAACGCAGCCGAAGCGGCATTCGACCGATTGCGCCCGTCGGGGATCATTTTCGGCGGCGGTCCGGCATCGGTGACGAACGCCGGCAGTCCGCGGGCGCCGCAGCGTTTTTTCGAAGCAGGGCTTCCCATCCTTGGCATCTGTTATGGACAACAAACGATGTGCGCGCAGCTCGGCGGCCGTGTCGGCAGCGTCGAAAGCCGCGAATTCGGGCGCGCGTTTCTCAAGGTCGACGAAAGCTGTGTGCTGTTCGACGGGTTATGGGCGCCGGGCGAAAGCCATCAGGTCTGGATGAGTCACGGCGACAAGGTCGAAGCGCTGCCACCCGGATTCCGCGTCGTCGCCACTTCTGAACGCGCGCCGTTTGCCGTTGTCGCAGACGATGCACGGCGGTTCTATGCGACGATGTTTCACCCCGAAGTGGTTCATACGCCCGACGGTGGCAAGCTGATCGCCAATTTCGTGCGGCATGTCTGCGGCTGTCCCGGCGACTGGACAATGGCAGGATATCGCCAGGCCAAGATCGCCGACATCCGTGCTCAGGTTGGCAACAAGCGTGTGATCTGCGGCTTGTCGGGCGGCGTCGATTCGGCGGTCGCGGCGGTGCTGATCCACGAAGCGATTGGTGACCAACTGACGTGCGTTTATGTCGATCATGGCCTGATGCGGCTTGGCGAAAGTGCGCAGGTCGTCGGCCTTTTCCGCGAGCATTACGGCATACCGCTGGTCCATGTGAACGCAGA
>JANLWD010000094.1:0-8333 GCA_031364345.1 Sphingomonas sp. | reverse complement strand
CAAGACAGTCGTCACGCCTGCTATGCTGGTGCCGCTGCTCGACAAGCTGGCGGCATATAAGCCCGATATCATCACGCACGAAGGGCGCAGCGGCGAGCAATGCGATGTGCTCAAACGCTATGCCGCGCGCTATCCGGGGATGTTTACGACCTATTGCTTCGACACGGTCGAAGCCGAAAAAGCGACCGGCCTTTCTGTACCGGCTGCGATGGAACAGATCGAAAAGACACTGGCGAACTGGCCCGCGCAGCCGAGTGCATCGCAACGTCGCCAGCTTGCCGCATATTTTCTTGCGGCCAACGACCGGCCGTCGGCGCGCGTGCAATGGTTGCAGCTTCCCGAAGCCGAGCGAAAAGCCGGCGACGGTATCGACGAAGCACTGCTCAAGATTGTGACGCGTGCCGATGCCAAGCCGAATGAGACTTATGACGTCGCAGTGGCGCTTGCGGCCCGCCTCGGCCTGAGCCGCGTCTATGCCGTCGATGATCATACGGCGGACAGTATTCAGGGGCTGGCGGGGCCCGAACTCGACAAATTTCTGCAAGGTTTTTGGGGCACATCGAAATCGTCAATCGCCGATGAATTTGATCGTGTCGAAGCGGGAATGAAAACCGGCAATGACGTGCTGGCGCTCTATCGCCTGACCAACCAGCCGACGACACAGCGGGAATTCATCACGATCGATTATCGGCGCGCGATTAATACGCCGTCACGCGAAAATTATGGCCGCATTTATCTGGCATGGTGGGAAACCCGAAATCTGCGCATGGTCGCCAACATCCGCGAGGCGTTCGGCAACCGCCCCGGTGCGCGCGTGCTCAATATCGTCGGTGCGTCGCACAAGCCCTATTATGACGCCTATCTCGACATGATGTCTGACGTAAAGCTGATCGATGCTGCGACGATATTGCGGTAGCGGTTGGCAGTGACAATCGCTATTTAGGCGCGATGACAACTTATGTAACCGCATCCGCCGACGCTCATGCCTCGCGCGACGGGACGATCAAGCTGCACGGCCCCGAGGGTTTCGACGGGATGCGCGCGGCGGGGAAACTGGCGGCGCAAGTGCTCGATGCGCTGATCCCGCATGTCGTCCCCGGCGTCACGACGGGCGAACTCGACGATATCGTCCGCGCGCATATGATCCGCGAGGGCGCGATCCCCGCGACGCTCGGCTACCGCGGTTTCACGCACAGCTGCTGCACGTCGATCAACCATGTCGTTTGCCACGGCATCCCCGGCGACAAGAAATTGCGCGACGGCGACATCGTCAACATCGACGTGACGACGATCCTGGGTGGCTGGCACGGCGACACCAGCCGGATGTTCCTTGTCGGCGATGTGCCGATCAAGGCGCGCCGCCTCGTCGATGTGACCTATGAGTGCATGATGCTTGGCATAGAGCAGGCGCGGCCCGGCAACACGATGGGCGACGTTGCGCACGCGATACAGTCCTATGCCGAAAAGCATCGGTACGGTGTCGTTCGCGACTTTTGTGGGCATGGGCTGGGGCGCTTGTTCCACGACGCGCCCGAAGTCGTCCATGCGGGGCGTCCGGGCACCGGGCCCGAACTCAAACCCGGTATGTTCTTCACGATCGAACCGATGATCAACATCGGCCGCCCCGACGTGAAAATGCTCGACGATGGCTGGACTGCCGTTACGCGTGACAAGACGCTGTCGGCGCAATTCGAACATTCGATCGGCATTACCGAGTCGGGTTGCGAGATTTTCACCAAGAGCCCGGCAGGACGAGACCGGCCGCCATATTGAGCGGCGTTTGTGCCCAAAAAATGGGCAGACCATTCGACTCTGCCTAAACCGGATGCAACTGCATCGTCCCGTCGTCGCCCCCGGCACAGCTTTGTTGCATCGCAGCGATTGGCACGGTTATTGATGCGTCAGGTCAGGGGCCCGTCATGAAAAAAATCGAAGCCATCATCAAACCGTTCAAGCTCGACGAAGTGAAGGAAGCGCTTCACGACGTCGGGGTGTCGGGCATTACTGTGACCGAGGCCAAGGGTTTCGGCCGGCAAAAGGGGCATACCGAATTATATCGCGGTGCCGAATATGTCGTCGATTTTCTGCCTAAGGTAAAACTCGAAGTCGTGGTCGACGATGCCATGGCGGCGCGCGTCGTCGAAGCGATTGCCGCGGCGGCGCAGACCGGCCGGATCGGCGACGGCAAGATTTTCGTGATCCCGGTCGAAAGCGCACTGCGCATCCGCACGGGCGAAACCGATTCAGAAGCACTGTAAAATTTTCAAGCAAAGGGCATGCACATGGCGACGACACCCAAGGATATTTTGAAGCGGATCAAGGATGAGGAGATCGAGTGGGTCGATGTCCGTTTCACTGATCCCAAGGGCACCTGGCACCACCTGACCATGTGTTCGGGTGTCATCGGCGAGGATGAGCTGACCGATGGCCTGATGTTCGATGGCTCCTCGATCGAGGGCTGGAAAGCGATCAACGAAAGCGACATGATTCTGAAGCCTGACCTCGACGCGGTCTATGTCGATCCGTTCAGCGCGACGCCGATGATGATCATTTTCTGTGATATCGTCGAACCGTCGGACGGCGCACTTTACGCGCGCGATCCGCGCTCGACCGCCAAGCGCGCTGAAGCCTATCTTCAGTCGACCGGGCTCGGCGACACGATTTATATCGGCCCCGAACCCGAATTTTTCATGTTCGACAGCGTCGAATTCGACAACACTTATGCCTCGAGCTTTTACCGGCTCGACGATGTCGAATTGCCGACCAACACTGGCACCAAATATGAAAGCGGCAACATGGGCCACCGCCCGCGGGCGAAGGGGGGGTATTTCCCCGTCGGCCCCGTTGACGTGACGACTGACATCCGCGCCGAAATGGTAACCACGCTGATGGAAATGGGCTTGCCGATGGACAAGCACCACCATGAAGTCGCCGGTGCCCAGCACGAACTCGGCCTGACCTATGGCAAGCTCGTCGAAACCTGTGACCGCATCCAGATTTACAAATATGTCGTGAAAATGGTGGCGCAGGCTTACGGCAAGACCGCAACATTCATGCCCAAGCCGATCAAGGCCGACAATGGTTCCGGCATGCACACGCACATGTCGATCTGGAACAAAGGCAAGAACACTTTTGCCGGCAATGGCTATGCCGGGCTCAGCGATGCCTGTTTGTTTTTCATCGGTGGCGTCATCAAGCATGCCAAAGCGATCAACGCGTTCACCAATCCGACGACCAACAGTTACAAGCGGCTGGTCCCCGGTTTCGAAGCGCCAGTGCTGCTTGCCTATTCGGCGCGCAATCGTTCGGCGTCGTGCCGCATTCCTTATGGTGCGGGCAGCAAGGCCAAGCGTGTCGAATTCCGGTTCCCCGATCCGCTGGCGAACAGCTATCTTGCGACCTCGGCACTCCTGATGGCGGGAATCGACGGGATTACCAACAAAATCCATCCCGGCGAAGCGATGGACAAGAATCTCTACGACCTGCCGCCCGCCGAGCTCGCCGAAGTACCGACAGTGTGCGGATCGCTTCGTGAAGCACTCAACAGCCTGATTGCCGATCATGATTTCCTGTTGAAAGGCGGCGTGTTCACGAAAGATCAGATCGATGCCTATATCGAGCTGAAATGGGACGAAGTTTATCGCTGGGAAATGGCACCGAGCCCGGTCGAATTCGACATGTATTACAGCGGCTAAACGAAGGCACATCTAAACGATTCGTTTAGGCAAACTAAACGAATCGTCGATGCCACGCCGCGCGCGAAACGCTCATTTTGTCGTCACTTGGCAAAGGAGCGATTCGCGATGGTGATTCAGGCGACAGGTCAGTCCGCAGGCGCATCGACGGTCACCGGACCGGCAGTTGCACGCTCGCCATCCGCATCGACCGATCCCCGCGTCGAAGCGGCGCGCATTCTGGCCGATACCCGGATCGGCAACGGCGCAAATGCCGCACATCGGCTCAACTTTGTTGAAGCCGCACTCGACCGGCTCGCGGACAATGATCCCGCCTTTGCCGCCGCAGTGCGCACCGAAGTCGTGCGCGGGCTTTCGGCAACCGAGCAGGGTCAATTGCTGGCGATGAGCGCGGGCACGACGCGCGATGCCGGAAATGGTCAGACTGTCACCTATGCCGACAATTCGCCGCTGACGCAGGCGCAGTGGATCGATGCTGCGCGTGCCGGCGGTTACCGTGATTACGCGATTTATGCCAACCTCGCCGGGTCGAACGACAATGCCGCCGTTGGGCGGGCAATCGATGATGTTTATTTCGGCCGCATTACGCCTTCGCAATTTGCCGCGGCGGGGGCTGCGGTCGATGCCGCGGGCGCGCCGGTGGATCTGGTCGCCCTCGGTCTCGACGTCACACAGATGTCGCTCGATGTCGTCGGGATTTTCGATCAGAGCGGGATCAGCGACGGCGCCAACGCGCTGATTTCGGCGGGTCGCGGCGACTGGGTCGGCGCCGGGCTGTCGGTGCTCGCTATCGTGCCGGTGTTCGGCGCGCTGGCAACAGCAGGCAAACTCGGCAAATGGGCCGAAACAGTTGCAAAGGCTGTCGAAGCCGCAGCATCAAATCCCGCTGCGCGCGCTGCGCTCGAACCCGCACTGCGGCGCATCCACGATGCGCTGAACGCAGCACCCGACGCCGTGATACGCGCACTGCCCGACGGTATTCGTGAGACATTGCAAGGGATCAAGACAAAGCTCGATGATTTCTTCGGGGCTGCAGGCCCGCGGACCGCTGATAATCTGCCGGAGGTGCCAACCTACCGGGCCACAGTGCGAGGTCAGGAGGTCATTTTAGAGGGAGTGCGTGCGACTCCGGTCAACTATATAAAGCGCGACCGCGTGTCGTACGAAGCTCTGCGTAGAGCGTTTGACTCTGGTGCACGAGCCGATTTTGCGAGGTCGCTTGTGGCAAATCCTGAAAAACTGGCCGCCTTGCGCGGAGCTGGTCTGGACGACGTCGCGATTGCCCGGTTGCGCGACGGCAAAATTCCTCAGGGGTGGCAGGTTCACCATAAATTGCCCCTCGATGACGGTGGCACAAACGCTTTCGACAACCTGGTGCTCATCAAGAACGACCCGTATCACCTCGCCTTAACCAATGCACAACGCAGTCTGGTTGGTGATTTGCCCGTGGGCGGCTCGCGACAGGTTGACTTCCCAGTGCCCGATGGATTTGTGTATCCGCCACGGCCATGAGTTTGGTTCTCGTCGCTGGGATGATCTTGATGAAGGCAACGCCGAAAATGGAAGATGTTCTTGACGCAGTTCGGGCTGATCAGATCAACGCCGGCGAAAATGTCCAGCCGCCACTTTCAGCGCCAGAAATCGAGGCAGCCACGCAACAAGCGAAACGACAGTCGGCCATCGAAATTCCTGAAGGCTTCCTAGAATTTTTAAGTCGGGCCAACGGTATCGATTACAACGGTGTCGTTATTTACGGCGGAACACAGTCGCCCGAGCAACCGGGTCCGGGAGGTTTCTGGCAAGGTTTAAGTGCCGCCAACGTCATGTGGGGAATCGATGGCCAGCGAAACTGGCTTGTCATCGGTGAGACCGACATGGATATTTTGACCGTCGACCATGATGGCAGCAATCCTGTCATCAGGGACAAGGTATCGCATGACATCAACGAGCGATTTGTCAGCGTGCAAGCGATGATCGGTGAAGTACTTCGGCGCAGGCTCTAGAAGCGTTGGCGTGTGGCGCAGCCATCATCACTGCCGTTCCAAAAGCGATACGTTATCGGGGGAAAGACCGATCAGTATGTGCTCGATTTCGCTTTGGCGTCGGCTCGCACACCACTCGCTTTCTCCCATGCCAAATTCTGGTATATTTTGATCGCCGCGCTTGTTCTGCAAGAGATCGTCAACCGGCGAGTATTCGCGGATTACGACGATCGTCTCCGGGCAACGTCTGTTGGGGGCACCTTCGCACCATTCATGAAATTGCGTCTTGCGCGACTGACTGCTGACCCCACATAGCTTGAAGGACACACCGCATAGGAGCGACGCATGGACAGCTATCTGAAAAATTACATCGACGGCGCTTGGGTCGACAGCATCGGCGGCACACGCCACGAAGTGATCAGTCCGTCGACCGAAGAAGCCTGCACCGAAATCACACTCGGCACCAGAGCCGATGTCGATGCGGCAGTCGCAGCGGCAACCAAAGCTTTCAAGACATTTTCGCAAACCTCGCGCGAGGAACGGCTGGCGCTGATGGGCCGAATCGTCGAGGAATATAAAAAGCGCATTCCCGATCTTGCGCGTTCGATGGCAATCGAAATGGGCGCACCCGTCAGCTTTGGCGCAACGGCGCAAGTCGGTGCCGGCATCGGCGCTTTCATGGGCACGATGGCCGCGCTCAAGGATTTCAATTTTTCCGAAACCGTCGGATCCGGCATCGCAGTCTACGAACCGATCGGCGTTGTCGGCATGATCACGCCGTGGAACTGGCCGCTGAACCAGATCGCGCTGAAAGTCGCGCCCGCGCTCGCCGGCGGGAACACGATGATCCTGAAACCGTCGGAGGAATGCCCGGGCTGTGCCGCGATCCTTGCCGAAATCATGCACGCCGCGGGCGTGCCGGCAGGCGTGTTCAATCTGGTTCAGGGTGATGGCAGCGTTGTCGGTGCGGCGATTTCGTCGCATCCCGGCGTCGATATGGTCAGCTTCACCGGATCGACGCGCGCGGGGATCATGGTCGCCAAAGCAGCCGCTGACACGGTGAAGCGCGTGCATCAGGAACTGGGCGGCAAAGCGCCCAATGTCGTTTTGCCCGGTGCCGATCTTGCTGCTGTCCTGCCGCCGACCGCGAGTGGCCCGCTGGTCAACGCGGGGCAAAGCTGCATCTCGCCGACGCGCATTCTTGTGCAGAAAAACGATGTTCCGGCCGCAACCGCAATCATCAAGGGCATGTACGAAGGCACGACTGTCGGCGATCCGCTGACCGAAGGCGCGCATATGGGCCCGGTCGTCAACAAGACGCAATTCGACAAGATACAAGCGCTGATCCAGTCCGCGATCGACGAAGGCGCAGTGCTCGAAACCGGAGGCACTGGCCTGCCCGCGGGCGTGAACCGTGGCTATTACGTCAAGCCGACGGTGTTTTCGGGCGTCACTCCCGACATGCGGATCGCAAAGGAAGAAGTGTTCGGGCCGGTTGCCACGATCATGACCTATGACAACATCGACGAAGCAGTCGAGATTGCCAACGACACCGTTTACGGATTGTCGGCGGTCATTTCGGGCGATCCGGCCGAAGCCGTGAAAATCGCACCGCGGCTGCGCGCCGGGATGGTCACCGTCAACAGCTGGGCCCCCGCAATGGGCGCACCGTTCGGTGGCTATAAACAGTCGGGCAACGGCCGCGAAGCGGGTCTGTTCGGCCTCAAGGACTTTATGGAAGTAAAATCGCTGATCGGAGTTCCGGCCTGATCGTCCCTTCCGCAGTGCAGCATTAACCGCTAGGCGGGCGCCATGATGACGCCCGCCGACAATCCGCACGCGCCACTCGGCCAGACTGAATTCATCGTCATGATTGCCGCGCTCATGTCGTTGCAGGCATTGGGTGTTGATGCGATGTTGCCGGCGTTGCCCGCAATCGGCCAGTCGTTGCGGGTGGTCGGCGAAAACACGACACAGTGGGTGATTGCATCCTATGTGTTCGGGTTCGGGTTCATGCAGCTGGTTTATGGGCCGCTTGCCGATCGTTACGGACGGCGACCGGTCCTAATTGCAACGATGGCGGGGTTTGCGCTGGCTAGTGTCGTGGCCAGCATTGCTGCCACATTCCCGCTGCTGATTGCGGCGCGCGTGCTTCAGGGGGTGATGGCGGCATCGACGCGCGTCCTGACGACGTCGATCGTGCGCGATTGTTACAGCGGGCGGACGATGGCGCGGATCATGAGCCTTGCGCAGATGCTGTTTTTCATTGTGCCGATCCTTGCGCCGACGGTCGGATCGGCGATCCTTTTGATCGGGCCGTGGCGATGGATATTCTGGTTCCTCGTCGTTTATGCGGTCGTCGTGTGCGTCTGGGCCGGAATACGCCTGCCCGAAACGCTGACCGCGGCAAAGCGGCGCGCGATTTCGGTGGCGTCGCTGGTGTCGGCGTGGGGCGAAACGCTCGGCAACCGCTATTCGCTCGGCTACGCGCTTGCGTCGACCGCAATGTTCGGATCGATCCTCGGTTACGTAAATTCATCGCAGCAGTTGTTTGCCGACGTGTTCGGGCGGCCCGACATCTTCCCGCTCGCCTTCGCGATTACCGCCGGGTCGATGGGCGCGATGACATTTGCCAATGCGCAACTGGTCGAACGGT
>JANLWD010000009.1:0-1561 GCA_031364345.1 Sphingomonas sp. | reverse complement strand
TCGCCCACACCGACGCGCGCCGAAGTATCCGACGTTGCCACTGCCATGTACGATGGCGCTGATGCGGTAATGCTGTCGGCGGAAAGTGCTGCGGGCGCGTGGCCGGTCGAATCGGTCAGCATGATGAACCGGATCGCAATGACAGTCGAAGCCGATCCGGGCTATGCCGCGCGGCTGCACTTTACCGAAACGAAAGCTGATCCGACGACGGCGGATGCCTTGTCAGAAGCAGCGCGCGAAATCGCGATCACGGTGGGAGCCAAGGCGATTATCTGCTTCACGTCGTCGGGGTCGACCGCGCGGCGCATTTCACGCGAACGGCCGTCGGTGCCGCTGCTCGTCCTGACACCGAAAGCCGAAACGGCGCGGCGCTCTGGCCTGCTGTGGGGCGTTCATGCAGTCCATACGCGCGACGTCGACAGCTTCGAGGATATGGTTGCGAAGTCGAAACGGATGGTCTTGCGCCATAAGCTTGCCGTTGGCGGCGACCGCGTGATCGTGATGGCCGGCGTGCCGTTCGGAACGCCGGGATCAACGAATGTGCTGCATGTCGTCAGCCTGACAGGCGACGAGTTGAAGGGGCATAAGGGCAGTTAGAGCAGGCCCAACCGTTCGATGTCTGCGCGCAACGCGGCTGAATCACTGAAATGATGGCCAACAAAACCATTTTCTTCGCCCGCTGCGACATTTTCCAGCCGGTCATCGACAAACAAGCCCTCGCCGGGCGCGAGACCGAAGCGGCGCAGCGCGAGCGCATAGATTGCCGAATCGGGCTTCATCATTTTCTCGTCGCCTGAGACGACGATGTCCTGAAAATGACCGAAAATCGGTTTGGTCGGGCGAAAGCCTGCCCAGAATTCAGCGCCGAAATTGGTAATCCCGAAAATCGGGACGCCCCGCGCGGCCAGATCACTGACGATTTCCGCCATGCCGGGCACGGCCGCCTGGATGGTTTCGTTGAACCGGGCGACGTAAGCGTCGATCAGATCGGCATGTTCGGGAAATTCGGCTTTGCGCTCGGCAACCATGTCGGCAAGCGGTCGTCCGGCGTCGTGCTGAAAATGCCATGCGCCGGTCACGACGTTTGCGAGGAACCATTCGAGTTCCTGCGGGTCGGCGATCAACTTCTCGAAAAGAACACGGAGCGACCAGAAGAACAGGACATTGCCGACGTCGAAGACCACGGCACGTATTAGCGGGGTGGGTTGGACACGGGCAAGGCCCGTGTTGTCGTCGGTCGTCGGAAGGCGACGCCGTCCGGGCTGATCATTGTCGTGACTAGCTTCGCTAGTCATCGCGACGATTCAGCCATGCCGCGCTTTGAACCGGCGATTCGTCTTGTTGATCACATAAGTGCGGCCGCGACGGCGGATCACGCGATTGTCGCGGTGACGATCCTTCAGGGACTTCAACGAGTTGCGAATCTTCATGGCTGCGGTCTTTATCTTCGAGAAATTGCGAGCGCCGCGCCTAGGCAAGCGGGCTGGCGAAGTCAATACAGATGCGGCACACTATCGCTTGGCGCTGGTTACCGGCGTAACGAGTTTTTCCCAGGAGCGAG
>JANLWD010000008.1:0-5302 GCA_031364345.1 Sphingomonas sp. | reverse complement strand
ATCTTGCATTCCCCACAATAATGTGTATATAACTACACATGGAGCGTGACAGCCGGAAGATTGTCAAGCGGCTGCTCGCGGCCGGCTTTGTGCTCGTTTCGGTCAAGGGATCGCATCACAAGTTCGCGCGAGACGGCGTGACTGTGATCGTGCCGCACCCGAAGAAGGATTTGCCGACGGGCACCGCGCGGGCCATCGCTCGCCAAGCAGGATGGATCGACTGATGCGTTATTATCATGCCGTGGTTCATAAAGATGAGGACAGCGCGTTCGGGGTGCAGTTTCCTGACTTGCCGGGATGTTTTTCGGCGGCGGACGACATTGAGGATGTTATCCCAAACGCGGTTGAGGCCTTGTCCCTGTGGTTCGAAGATGCCGAGGACATCGAGCCGCGCTCTGTCGAGGCGATCCGCGTCGATGCCGCTGCCGACCTCGCAGAAGGCGCATTTCTTGTCATGGTCCCATGGATCGGGCGGAACAGCAAACCCGCGCGTGTGAATATCTCGCTGGATCGCGGTATGCTCGATGCCATCGACACAGCAGCAGCGGTGCGGCGGTTGACGCGCTCGGCCTTTCTGGCAGAGGCAGCCCGCAACGAAATCGAAGGCCGTCGATAAATAGAATGACTCCAACCATTTCCGATGAACGCATTGCTGCCATCGAAGCACGGCGCGAGACGCTGCAAAGCCAGTTGTCGGCGGGTGACCTCGCCACCGACCGGCTGATCGCGCTGTCGAAGGAATATTCGGACCTTGAGCCGGTTGCAAAGTCCGCCGCCGAGTTGCGCCGCCTACGCGCCGAGCAGATCGTCATGGGCGAAATGCTGAAGGATGCCGACCCCGAGATCCGCACGATGGCGGAGGAGGAGCTGCAAGACATCCGCGAGGCGCTGCCCGCTGCTGAGCGCGAATTGGCGCTGAAGCTGCTGCCCAAGGACGCCGCCGACGAGCGCGCGGCGATGCTCGAAATCCGGGCGGGTACGGGCGGCGACGAAGCGGCGCTGTTCGCGGGTGATCTGTATCGCATGTATCAGCGCTATGCCGAACTGCGTGGCTGGAAAGTCGAGACAATTTCGGCGAGCGAGGCCGACGTCGGTGGCTACAAGGAAGTCGTGGCATCAGTGTCCGGGCAGGGGGTGTTTGCGCGCCTGAAATTCGAAAGCGGCGTCCACCGGGTCCAGCGCGTGCCCGCGACTGAAAGCGGCGGGCGGATTCATACGTCGGCGACTGTCGCTGTGCTTCCCGAAGCCGAAGACGTCGATGTGCAGATCAACGATGCGGATTTGCGGATCGACGTTTACCGTTCGTCGGGGCCGGGCGGGCAGTCAGTAAATACGACAGATAGCGCTGTGCGGATCACGCATTTGCCATCGGGGCTGGTTGTGATCCAGCAGGATGAAAAGTCGCAGCATAAGAACAAAGCGAAAGCGCTGAAGGTCCTGCGCACGCGGCTGTATGAACTTGAGCGGTCGCGATTGGCGGATGAACGGTCGGGGGCGCGCAAGGCAATGGTGGGTTCGGGCGACCGCAGCGAACGCATCCGCACCTATAATTTCCCGCAAGGCCGCGTTACCGATCACCGGATCAACCTGACGCTGCACCGTTTGCCCGAGATACTCGAAGGCGCAATGGATGAACTGGTCGGCGCGCTGATTTCGGAGGATGAAGCGGCGCGCCTCGGCGCTTTGGGTGATTGAGGCGCTAAGCGGCGTTTCGGACACGCCCGCGCTCGATATGCGTATTCTTCGCGAGCATGCCCGGAACGATGCCGAACTGGCCAGCTTCATCGCCCGTCGCCTGAACGACGAACCGATCGCTTACATCACTGGCACACGCGGGTTTTGGACAATCGATCTCGATGTAACGCCGGCCGTGCTGATTCCGCGTCCTGACAGCGAGACGCTGATCGATGCAGCGGTGTCGCATTTCGGCAAGACCGGACCCAGGCGCATTCTTGATCTTGGGACGGGATCTGGCGCGTTGTTGCTAGCGGCCCTCGATCAATGGCCCGACGCGACCGGCGTCGGGATCGATGCATCGGACGCTGCGCTCACCGTCGCGCGCGTCAATGCCGGACGGATTGCGCCGGGACGAGCCGAAATGCGGTTGGGCGACTGGACCGACGGCATCGACGAAACATTCGACCTTGTGCTGTGCAATCCGCCTTATGTCGAAATCGATGCGCCGCTCGACCGTCAGGTCCGCAATTATGAGCCGGCAAGTGCGCTTTTCGCGGGCGTCGATGGCCTCGACGCGTATCGGAAAATCATACCGCAACTTGCGCGCGTGACGGCCGGAATTGCCTGCGTCGAAATCGGCTGCACTCAGGCCGAAGCCGTAACGAAGCTTTTCGATAACACGCATTTTGACCTGACGTGCCGCCGCGATTTGGGCAATCGTGACCGGTGCCTCGTCGCAAAACGCAAATAATGCTTGGTTCGTCGAACATTCGCCGCTAAACCCTAAATCGAGGGGCGAACGCATCTCCCAGCTTTACAGAGCGAATGCGCCGTTCCTTGACCCCCAACAGTACCCGGCTTCCGGCAACCATGCTCGAAGTTCGGCGAAGCAACTGATCGTCCGGCGGTTCGGATACGACAGCGTGCACGGGGCGCAGAGGGAATTTTTTTGACCTCCTTGTTAGGGACGACCTTATCTTGATCAACAATCGTCAGCAGAACGGTCGCCGTCGCGGCCGGGGCAATAATAACCAGCGTCCGCAGAGCGGCAGCAGCGGTGGTTCGCGCAATCAGGATAACGGGAACCGGATCGACAACCGGTCGCGCGGCAATGCGGCGCAACTGCTCGAAAAATACAAGACGCTGGCGCGCGATGCCCAGCAGTCGGGCGACCGAGTGCTGACCGAATATTATCTCCAGTTCAGCGACCATTATTTCCGCGTGCTTGCGGACACGCGAGCGCGTTATGAGGAAAATCAGCCGCGCCGCGATGGTGGTCAGGACGGCGAAACGCAAAGCTATGACGGCGGAGATGACGACGAAGCGTTCGACGGCGATGAATTCGATCCGCGTCCGCAGTCGCGTGTTCAGGCGCCGCAAGCGCAGCCACGTTACGATCGTGACCAGCAGCCGCAGGAAGCGCGCGAACGCACCGACGAAGATCGCCCGCGTCGCGATTACGGCGATCGTCCGCGCGGCAACAATGCGACCAGCAATGGATCGGGGCAGGACCGTGCGCCGCGCGACGATTATCGCCGCGATACCCCATCACGCCAGGAACAGCGCCCCCGTGATGAGCGCTCCCGTGAGGATCGTCCCCGTGAGGATCGTCCCCGTGATGACCGCCCGCGCGAAGACCGTCCTGCGCGTGAGGCGCGGCCTGCCCGTGACGATCGTCCGCGCCAGACACGCGAACCACGTCCCGTTCGTGATGAACCTGCCGAAGAATCGACACTCAGCCTCGATCTGCTTCCCCCGGCGATTGCGCTTGCGCCGCTGCCCGATGCTGGCACCGAAGATGAGCCGGCAGCACCCAAGCGTCGCGGTCGACCAAAGAAGATCGTCGATGCAGCAACAGCGGAAAGCTGATTCTGGCCGCTGCGATTATTCATTTCGCAGTCAGTGTTAATGTTGTCATGATCGGCCTCACTAAGGGGAGGACCGCCGATGCGTGCGATCATATTGCTGCCGCTGCTGTTTTCGATGCCGGCCATTGCGCAAACTGCACAGGGCGACCTGTCGGTCACAATTTATAATAACAATCTCGCCCTGGTTCAGGACGTGCGTCAGACTGTGCTCTCCGCAGGCAAAACAACTGTGGAATTCCCCGATGTGTCGGCGCAAATCCGTGCGGAGACAGTAACGCTCAACGGCACTGATTTCGGGATCGTCGAACAGAATTTCGATTATGATCTGCTCAGCCCGAACGCGTTGCTTCAAAAAGCGGTTGGCCAGATGGTCACCGTTACGACAACCAATCCGGCAACCGGCGTGAAATCCAGCGAGCGGGCCAAAATTCTGGCAGTCAATGGCGGCGTTGTGCTGCAAATCGGCAGTCGCATCGAAACGCTGAACGAATATGCGACGACCAGCATCGTTTATGACTCGATCCCGCCCAATCTGCGCGCACGGCCGACGCTGTCGGTCACGCTCGATGTGGCGCGCAGCGGTACACGACCGCTGACGCTCAGCTACCTGACGCCGGGGATGGGTTGGAAAGCCGATTATGTCGCACTGTTCGATGAGGCCGCGGGCAAAATCGACGTGCAAGGCTGGATTACGCTGAACAATTCGACGGGCACGACCTTTACCAATGCACGCACCCTCCTCGTGGCTGGCGAAGTTGCGACGTTGCAGCAGGGACCACGATATTATCAGCGTGGCATGCAGAACCCGCGCGGCAACACGCCGGGCACCGAAACCGGATCGCGTGAACGGATCGGCGATTTCTATGTTTATCCCATCGAGGGGCGGACGACGATTGCCAATGCCCAGACCAAGCAAGTCAGCTTCCTCGATGCAGCGGGCGTTCCTGCGCGCAAGGGGTATGAATTCCGCAACGGCTGGCTCGGCGCGTCGGACGAAGCGCAAAGTGCGGCTTCGGTCCTTAAATTTTCGAACGCGAAAGCCGGCGGAATCGGCGATGCACTGCCGGCCGGAACAGTCCGCGTTTACATGCGTGACACGCGCGGACAATCGCAATTTATCGGCGAAAGCGGCATCCCGCACACGCCGGGCGGTTCGGCGCTTGCGCTCAAAACCGGTGACGCGTTCGACGTGAAAGTGCAGCCGGTCGTGGTGAAGCGCGAGCCGATCACGCTCGATCAATGGGAACGATATGCGCAGTACCGGGTCGTGCGTAAAAATGGCGTTGTTGAGAGTGTCGAGACTGTAACCGTGTCGATGCCCAAGACATTTTACCTGACGCAAATGCGTTACATCGTGACCAATGCGAAACCGGTGCCGGTCAAGGTTGATGTGGTGCAGGGCGGGCTCAACAGCTGGTGGTGGTGGCGCGATCTTCGTATCCCTGAAGAAAGCATCAAGGGCGACCAGGTCAGCGCCGATGAGCGGGTGTGGGAAGTGCCCGTTGCGGCCAACGGCAAGACCGAACTGACGGTAACCTATGTCACGCCGTGGTGATGCGCGGCTGGCTTTGCCTGTTGTTGCTCTGGTCGGGCACTGCGTTCGCTGATCCCATTGTTGTTTCGTCGGCACCCGATAAAGTTGGTGTCACGATCTACCGCAACCCAAATCGCGACGTGGACACGACGCTCGATCTGTCGAATCTTCAGGGGTTTGCGCTGATTTCCGAAACACGAGTGGTCGATCTCCCGCCGGGGGT
>JANLWD010000301.1:0-14427 GCA_031364345.1 Sphingomonas sp. | reverse complement strand
CTGTTATCGTCGGACCGCAAAGCAATTCGCCTGCGCGTGGTCGGCGCGGCGTTTGCATTACAGGCCGCGATTGCCGTGCTTGCGCTTTATGCGCCGTGGGGCGCCAAAGCGCTTGATGCGCTCGCAAGGGGCGTGATCCATCTGCTCGGTTATGCCAAAGAGGGCACACGTGTCCTGTTCGGCGGACTGGTCGATCCGCCTTATGGCAATGTGTTCGCGATCGGCTCGCTGCCCGTCATCATCTTTTTCGCGGCACTTATTTCGATCCTTTATTATCTCGGCGTCATGCAATTCGTCGTGCGCTGGATCGGCGGCGGCATTCGCCTGATCACCGGGATCAGCCGCGTCGAATCGCTTGCGGCGGCGGCCAATATCTTCGTCGGGCAATCCGAAGCGCCGCTGGTCGTACGGCCCTATCTGCCTGCACTGACTCCGCCACAGCTGTTTACGTTGATGACAGTCGGCATGGCCGGAGTCGCGGGCACCATCCTGCTCGCTTATGTCTCGATCCTCGGGACGCAGGGTGAAGCGCTTCTCCCCTATCTGCTGGCCGCGAGCTTCATGTCAGCGCCGGGTGGCATCCTGATGGCAAAGATCATGATGCCCGACGATCCCAACGCGCCACCACCGCCCGAACTCGACAATGCCGACCTGAATTTTGGGGAGGAAAAGCCCGCAAACATCATCATGGCAGCGGCCGAGGGCGCGCAAACCGGCGTCAAGATTGCAGTAGCCGTCGGCGCGATGGTGCTCGCGTTCGTGTCGCTGGTGGCCCTTGCCAATGGCCTGCTCGGCGGAATTGGTGGCTGGTTTGGCTATCCCGACCTCAGTTTTCAGGCTGTCGTTGGCGTGATATTTTCGCCCGTTATGTTCCTGCTCGGCGTGCCGTGGGAAAGCGCTCCGGTGGCCGGCGGCCTGTTCGGGACCAAGGTCGTGCTCAACGAATTCGTTGCCTTCATCCAGCTCGGCCAGACGCAGGGGCTTTCGCCACACAGCCTTGCCATCATCACTTTTGCGCTATGCGGCTTTGCCAATTTTTCGTCGATTGCAATTCAGTTGGCGGCAACCGGCGGCCTTGCCCCGAACCAGCGACCGATGATCGCAAAGCTCGGATTAAAGGCTCTGGCCGCCGGGAGTTTGGCCAATCTGATGAGCGCGGCCATGGCTGGCCTGCTGATCCCGCAATGATTTAGGCGAGTTTTGCAAACACTGCCGTGCGACGGCGTGCGGCAAAACCGACGGCACCGAAACCGACGATCATCATCATCCACGTGCCGGATTCCGGAACGGCATTCACGCCCGGCGCAAGTTGCCAGATGGTAATGTTATACTGACCACCATTGTCGCCGAAATTGCCGTCAAGCACGCCGAAATTAAGGAGCGACGACAACGTGCCGAAATCGGCAACGAACCGATATGTGTTGTTCGTCGCATAAGCCGGAATGCTGCCGAACGAAACGGCGCCGACTCCATCGATGAAATTGATGAAGCGTTCGGCCCCTAGTGCGGGATTGCCGCCGACAAGTGGCTGCGCCGATGTACCGATTCCGAGATGGTAGAAATTACCGGCCAGCCCCTGCTGTGTTGCGGTCAGGTAAAATGCGTCGTTGATCGACGAACCGAGGCTGAACCCGGTGCCGCTGACGAGCACTTCGACGGGGCCCGTATAAGTCCGCGTCGATGCAACGCCGGTCGGTGCGGTAAACGGTGCAGTGATGTTCTCGGCCGCCGAGATCCGCGTGTAGGCACCAGCGATCGTCGTGGCGGCAAGCGCCGGCGCACTGAGCGCGGCGGCCATCAAAGTCGCGGCGAAAAATTTAATCGACATAACAAACTCCCTGAAAATCTATCTCAAAATCTATCGGTGCGACCGCAATTTTTATATCGGAACAAGCCATTAGCGCGCGGTTCGCCTTGGTCAACATATTGTAAACCAACATAGTGTTCGTTCTGGGGCAACTCGCCAGGATCAGACCGGTTCCTCGGCTCGGCCGATGCCGATGTCAGGTCAGCCAGTCGGGCACATGTTCGGCGGCCATCATCGTCGCGGCCGTGATCCGGTTTGCGACCACGGCGAAACGGTCGCCATCGACAAGCACTTCGGGCACCAGTGCGCGGCTGTTGTAAGTGCTCGCCATCGTAGCGCCATAAGCGCCCGCAGTGCGGAACACGGCGAGATCGCCCGCACCGACTTCGCCGCAATGCCGCGCCATCGCAAAGGTATCACCGCTTTCGCAGACCGGCCCGACGATGTTTGCGGTCCACGCCCGATGCGCCTCGGCAACCGGCGCGAAATGATGATAGGCATCATAAAGCGCAGGACGCGCCAGATCGTTCATTGCGGCGTCGACGATGACGAAGGGATGCGTGACGCCGGGTTTCACGCGGATCACGGTCGTCAAAAGAATGCCGGCATTGCCGACAATCACGCGGCCGGGCTCGAACATCAGAGTGACGTCCCATTTGTGCGTGACGCGCGCGACCATCGCGCCATAGTCTTCGGGTGTCGGCATGACGTCGCTCGGGCGGTAAGCGACGCCGAGCCCACCACCAAGATCGACATGCGTTATGACGTGCCCGGCGGCGCGCAGGTCGGCGACGAGCACGCCCATCCGCCGGAATGCCACCTCGAGCGGATCGAGCGTCGGCAACAGACTGCCAATATGGAGGGCAACGCCGCGCATGTTGAGCCCCGGGAGCGCCGCCAGCCGCGCAAAGACCGCAGGCGCATCGCCGATCGCGACACCAAATTTATTCTCTGCCTTGCCGGTCGAAATCTTGGCATGCGTGCCGGCATCGACATCGGGATTGACGCGCAAAACGCAATTTGCCCGGTCGCCCCGCGCTGCCGCGATCGCCGAAAACTCAGCACCTTCCTCTTCGGATTCGATATTGAACTGGCCGATGGCGCGGTCGAGCCCTTGTGCCATTTCGGCCTGCGTCTTGCCGACGCCTGAAAATACGATCCGCTGCGGTGCCATGCCCGCGGCAATTGCCCGTTCAAGTTCGCCGCCCGACACGACATCGGCACCCATGCCGGCATTGGCCAGAACGCGCAGGACCGCCAGGTTCGGGTTGGATTTGACCGCAAAGGCCACATCAGTCCGGCCCGCCGCTTTTACCGCATCCTGAAAAACCTGCGCATGCCGCTCGAGCGTGGCGCGCGAATAGACGTAAACGGGCGTGCCGACTTCGGCGGCAATCCGGCTTAACGGCACATCCTCGGCATGGAGCGAGCCATTTTTATAATTGAAATGGTCCATGAAATTATTGCGTCGGCGGAAGGTCGAATTTGTCGTCGCGACGCTTTTCGGATTTCAGCAGCAACTCGTCATTGCGTTGCGGTCGGGCCTGATCGTCGGATTTCATCAACGCATCGGGCGTCGGCACCGTCGCCGCAAATTCGGGTTTGGGTGGCAAGCTCGTCCCGGCTTTCGGTTTCAGCACTTGGGTTCCGCCACAAGCCGACAATGCGAAAATCAGGGCGATGGCGAAAATCATTTTCATGAGCGGTGATCCAAGGCGGCGCGCACGGCGGCAATGGCTTCGCCTACCCGAACCGGCGCCGTTCCGCCATGGCTGATGCGGCTGGCAACCGATGCATCGACCGTAAGCACGTCGTAAACGCCCGCAGTAATCCGCGCGTCGATCGCTTGCAGCGCATCGAGTGGCAGGTCGGCAAGGCCGCAGCCACGCGTCTCGGCCAGCTTGACCGCACGACCGGTGATGTGATGCGCTTGGCGAAACGGGACATCGGCTTCACGGACCAGCCAGTCGGCAAGGTCGGTTGCCGTGGCAAAACCCGATTCGGCCCGCGCGCGCATCCGGTCGGTCCGGAATGTCATTGTCGCGATCATTCCCGTGATTGCGGAAAGCGAGATCGCGAGCAGGTCGAATGCCTCGAACACCGGCTCCTTGTCGTCCTGCATATCCTTTGAATAGGCGAGCGGCAGGCCCTTCATCGTCACGATCAGACTGGTCATGCAACCGATGATCCGCCCGCTATGGCCACGGACCAGTTCAGCGGCATCGGGGTTGCGCTTTTGCGGCATGATCGAACTGCCCGTCGACCAGGCATCGGGCAACGTGACAAAGCCGAACGGTTGCGAGGCCCAGATGACAATTTCTTCACCCAGCCGTGACAAGTGCAGCGAACATTGCACGGCAGCAGTCAGAAATTCGATCGCGAAATCACGGTCGCTGACACTGTCGAGCGAATTGGCCGTCGGGCCATCGAAGCGCAATGACTTGGCAGTCATGGCGCGGTCGATCGGAAAACCCGTCCCCGCCAGCGCCGCACTACCCAGCGGGCACAGGTTCAGCCGCATGCGCGCATCGGCAAAGCGACCACGGTCGCGCAACAGCATTTCGACATAAGCCATCAAGTGATGGCCGAGCGTGACGGGTTGTGCGCTTTGCAAATGCGTGAAACCCGGCATGACCGCATCGGCATGGTCGGTTGCACGGGTCAGCAATGCGTCGACCAAAGCGACGATCGCCACATCAATCGCGCCAATCGCATCACGCACCCACAATCTGAAATCGGTCGCAACCTGATCGTTGCGCGACCGTGCGGTGTGGAGCCGTCCCGCAACCGGCCCGATCAGCTCGGCAAGCCGTGCTTCGGTTGCCATGTGGATGTCTTCGTGAGACCCGTCGTCTGCGACGCCGTTGTCGGCGTACTCCGCGGCAATCGTGCTCAGCCCGCCTGAGATTGCAGCAGCATCGGCAGCCGTCAATATTCCTGTTGCCCCGAGCATCGCGACATGCGCCTGGCTCGCCATGATGTCCTGTCGCCACATCCGCTTGTCGAACGGCAGCGAGGCATTTATCGCGCGCATGACGGCGTCCGGCCCCTCGCCAAAGCGCCCGCCCCACATTGGATTGGATTGCTCCTTGCGCTTCGTAATCGCCGTTATCCCCGTGCTGATGCCCATTTTCTTGCTCGCGGCCTGCGATAAGCAGCCCACGGCCGCGCCGCAACCCAAGGCAATCGAAACCCCCGATGCCGAAGCAGGCAAGCTCGACGTCACGCAGCGTGGCAAGGCCATGGCGCCAAGCGCGTTTACCGCACCCGATGGCAAGCCGGTGACGCTTGCTGCGTTCAAGGGCAAGCCGGTGCTCGTCAACCTGTGGGCGACGTGGTGCGGACCTTGTGTCAAGGAAATGCCCTCGCTCGACCGGCTCGCCGCTCGCAGTGCAGACAAGCTCACCGTTCTGACTGTCAACCAGACCGACGATGCCGCCGCTGTCGCCAAATGGTGGGCGCCGCGCCAGTTTGCCAAACTTGCACCCTATCGTGACGAAGCGGGCAAGCTCGGCTTTGATTTCGAAAGCGGTGTCTTGCCGACGACTGTTCTTTACGATGCGCAGGGCCGCGAAGTCTGGCGCATTGTCGGTGGCATGGACTGGGATGGTGCGCGCGCCAACACGTTGCTTGCGGAAGTTTTGCGCTAAGCGTTGCCGACAGACGATTCAGCGCGGACCGGGATCATCCAGCCACGCCTTTACGCGCTCTGCGATGGCAATGAATGCCACCGATTGCGCGTTGTCTCCCGCAGCTGGCGGCTGTCCGGCATCGCTTGCCACGCGAATCGCGATGTCGAGCGGAATACGGCCCAGAAACGGCCGATCCATCGCTATCGCCGCGGCCTGCGCACCGCCATGACCGAACGGGTCGCTTGTCTCTCCGCAATGTGGGCAAGCATAACCCGCCATGTTTTCGACGATACCGATGATCGGCACGCCCGATTGATCGAACAGGTCGATGGCGCGTGCCGCGTCGATGAGCGCAAGATCCTGAGGCGTGGACACGATGACTGCGCCTGCCGGCTTGTGCTTGGCAATCATCGACAATTGCACATCGCCCGTGCCCGGCGGCAGATCAATGATCAGGATTTCGGTATCGCCCCAGTCGGCGTCGATCAGCTGGCTCAGCGCGTTGCCTGCCATCGGCCCGCGCCATGCGACCGCTTGCGTTGGTTTGACGAGGTGGCCGATCGACAGCATCGACAGACCAAATTCGGTCGGCACGGGGTCGAGCTGCTTGTCCTTTGCCGTCGGGCGCATGCCTTCGGTGTTCATCAGCTTTGGTTGCGACGGGCCATAGATGTCGGCATCGATCAAGCCGACTTTCATGCCCGCGCGTGACAGCGCGATTGCGAGATTGGCCGACAGTGTCGATTTGCCGACGCCGCCTTTACCGCTGCCCACCACGATCAGGCGACGGCCGGTTCGTTCGGCCGTCAGAGCGATGCGGACCGATTCGACACCGGGCACAGCCATCAGCGCGGCTTCGACCTGCGCCTTCAGAATGTCGCGCGCATCGTCGGACAATCCGGTCACGTCGAGAATCAGGCTGGCCCGCCCATCGGCCAGTCGCGGCGGCGCGATCCTGCCTTCGGCTGCGGAAATAGTCTGCAAAGCGGACTGCAAAAGCGAAATATCGGTCATTTCGCGGCCATAGACACGAACTTGTCCGCGCGCCCACTGTAAATCCGAAAAAGCGCCCTTATAAAGGTGATATGGAAACAGTGCGCGGATGGCGGGGCCTCATTGCTCTGCTCAATGAAAACGGCCCTTGGGGCAGCGGTGGTGGCAAAGGCGGCGGCTCGGGTTCGGGCGGCGGCAACAACGGTGGCGGCAACGGCCCGCGCAATCCGTGGAACCTGCCACCCGATGGCGGTCGCGGCGGACGGCGGGGTCCTTCGGCGCTCGACCAATTGCTCGGCCAGGCCAAGGGGAAATTCGGGGGCGGCGACATCCCGACCGGCAGCCCGCAATTGTGGAGCTACGGCGCGCTCGCTCTGGTCGTCGCATGGCTGATATCCACAAGTTTTCACGTCATCGATCCGCAGGAACGCGGCGTCGTCACACGGCTCGGCAAATATTCGCACACACTCGAACCCGGTGTCAGCATGACGATGCCTGCGCCTGTCGACCGCGTGCAAAAAGTCGATGTGCAGAATATCCGCAATGTCGACATCCCCAGCGGCGCGGGCGAAAAGCTGGTCCTGACCGGTGACAAGAATGTCATCGACCTCGATTATTCGATCCGGTGGAACATCAAGGATCCCGAACTTTATCTGTTCCAGCTTGCCCAGCCCGACCAGACGATCGAAGCCGTTGCCGAAAGTGCGATGCGCGCCGCGGTTGCCAACGTGTCGCTGAATGACGCGATCGGTTCGGGCCGGACGGGTATCGAAGCCGAAGTGACGCAGCGGATGCAGGCATTGCTCGACCGTTACCGTTCAGGCGTGAAGATTCAGGGGGTCGCGATCAAGCGCGCTGATCCGCCCGAAGCCGTGAATGATGCGTTCAAGGAAGTGAGTGCCGCGCAACAGGCGGCGCAGACCAGCGTCAATCAGGCCAATGCCTATGCCCAGCAGATCGTGGCCAAGGCACAGGGTGAGGCCGCGGCATTTGACCGGGTATATGTCCAGTACAAAGCAGCGCCCGAAGTCACGCGCCGCCGCATGTATTATGAAACGATGGAGCGGGTGCTGTCGAAAGTCGACAAGACGATCGTCGAGCCGGGTGTCACGCCATATCTGCCCTTGCAGGGTACACGGCCCACACCGCCCGCCGCTCAAGCCGCAGGAGCGGGACAATGATCGAATGGTCGCGCTTGTCGCGCAATCCGCTGTTCTGGGGCCTCGCGGCGATTGCGCTGATCGTCCTGCTGACGAGCACATTTTATGTCGTGCCCGAAACAAAACAGGGCGTCGTGCTGCGCTTTGGCGAGCCGGTAAAAACCATCAACCGGTATAAATCGGGTGAACAGTTCGGACGGACCGGTGCCGGGCTCGTCGCTGTCCTGCCGTTTTTCGAACAGGTCGTCTGGATCGACAAGCGCGTTCGCGATGTGGATATGGAACGTCAACAGGTGCTGTCGACCGATCAGCTTCGCCTGAACATCGACGCCTTTGCCCGGTTTCGCATTGTCGACCCGCTCAAGATGGTGATCACTGCGCGGACCGAAAACAACGTCGCCGATGCGCTGCGCCCGATCCTCGGCTCCGCACTGCGCAACGAACTCGGTAAACGCCCGTTTGCATCGCTGCTTAGCCCCGAGCGCAGTGATGTCATGAACAACATCCGGATCGGGCTCGACCGAGTTGCGCGCCAATATGGTGCCGAAATCGTCGACGTCCGGATCAAGAAAGCCGACCTTCCCGAAGGAACGCCGCTCGATTCGGCTTATGAAAGCATGCGGACAGCGCGCAAACAGGAAGCGCTGACGATCCAGGCACAAGGCCTGAAAAAAGCGCAGATCATTCGCGCCGATGCCGATGCACAGGCATCGGGCGTCTATGCCGGCGCATTCGGCAAAGATGCCGACTTTTACGATTTTTACCGCGCGATGCAGAGTTATGAGCATACGTTCGGGGTCGATGGCACCAATGCCACGGGCCAATCGTCGATCATATTGTCGCCGAATAACGATTATCTCCGCGAATTCAGGGGGCGCCGTTAGTCGCGCGAAATTGTTAACCCGGCTCATTCAATCTGCGTTCAGCCGTCCGAAAGCATTTTGAAGACGAGATAGTGTTTTTATAAGGATATGCCTCTGTGCGTTACGCTTATGCGATTACCACTGCGCTCCTGATCGGCGGCACTGCCGCAACGATCGCGCTTCAGTCGCCCACCAATGCGCAAGTCGCGCAAAACGAACCCGGCACCGCGGTTGCGGCCAGTGCGCCGCGTCCCGGCGCTCCGCTTAGTTTTGCCGATCTGGCCGCCAAGTTGCAACCGGCCGTCGTCAACATCTCGACACGCAGCCAGGTCGAACTGCCACGAAATCCGTTCGCTGAAATGTTCGGCGGGATGCAGGGTGGTGATGAAAGCGGCCGGCCGGCAACACGCGAAGCGACCTCGCTGGGATCGGGCTTCATCATTTCCGAAGACGGTTATATCGTCACGAACAGCCATGTCATTTCGGGCGGCCGACCGGGCAATCCCGCCGTCGGCATGATCACCGTCATCATGCCCGATCGCAAGGAATATCCCGCGAAACTGATCGGCCGCGATCCGTCGTCGGATCTTGCCGTGGTCAAGATCGAAGCGCGCGGCCTGCCCTTCGTTCGGTTCGGTGATTCGCAAGCGACGCGTGTCGGCGACTGGGTCGTTGCAATCGGTAATCCGTACGGCCTTGGCGGCTCGGTCACTGCCGGGATCGTATCGGCGCTCCACCGCAATATCGGATCGGGGCCCTATGATCGCTATATCCAGACCGATGCTGCCATCAATCAGGGCAATTCGGGTGGACCGATGTTTGACCTGAACGGCAATGTCATCGGCATCAACTCGGCGATTTTCTCACCGACCGGCGGCAATGTGGGTATTGGCTTTGCGATCCCTGCCGAACTTGCCAAGCCGATTGTCGACACGCTGAAAGGCGGCGCCCGGATCAAGCGCGGCTATCTCGGCGTGCAGATCCAGCCGCTCGATGCCGATTCGGCCGAAGCGCTGGGCCTGACCAAGAATCGCGGTGAACTGGTCGGCAGCGTCGAGCCGGGTCAGAGCGCGGCAAAAGCCGGCATCGAAGTGGGCGACGTGATCGTCAAGGTGAACAACCGCGAAGTGACGCCCGACGAAACATTGTCCTACATCGTCGCGCGCCTGCCGATCGGATCGCGAGTACCGATCGAACTTTATCGCGCCGGAAAGCGCATGACAGTCACGGCGACGCTCGCCGAACGGCCGTCCGAAGATCAGCTGGCGGCACTTCTGGGCAACCGCAATAATAGCGACGGCAGCGACGAAAGCGCAGCGGCAAGCGGCAATACGATGCGTCAGGCGCTCGGGATCGCGGTGCAAGGTCTGACACCGGACGTTGCGCGCTCGTTCAATTTCGCGCCGGGCACGCGCGGTGTGGTGGTGAGGTTCGTCGATCCGTCGAGTGATGCTGCGGCCAAGGGCGTACAACCGGGAGACATCATTACGACCGTCAACCAGGCACCGGTCACATCGGCGACTGATGTTGCCGGCGTAGTGACGGCAGCACGAGCCGCGGGCCGGGGCAGTGTGCTGGTGCAGATCCAGCGTGGCACAGGCCGAAGCGCTTATCTGCCACTCCGCTTGAAGGCGAAGTAAGCGAAGTAGCCGCGGCCACTGCCCTTTCGGGGTCGCGCAACTTGCGCTAGGCCGATCTCCACGGGTTGATGGAGATCGGGCTATGGCGGACGAAGGCATTTATATCGGGACCGCAGCCGACGGCTCGCGCCAGTCGATCAACCTGAAACGCGCGAACCGCCATGGCCTGATCGCGGGCGCGACGGGCACCGGCAAAACCGTGACGTTACAGGGTATCGTCGAAGGATTTTCGGCCAACGGCGTGCCGTGCTTCGTCGCCGATGTGAAAGGCGATTTGTCGGGCCTCGCGATGGCGGGGTCGCCGACCGCGAAAATGCACGATATCTTTGCCGCGCGCGCCACCGAAATCGGCGACAGCGCCTGGGCCTATAAGGATTGCCCCACGCAATTCTGGGACTTGTTCGGGCAGAGCGGACATCCCATTCGCACGACAGTGTCCGAAATGGGGCCATTGCTGCTCGGTCGTCTCATGGATTTGAACGAAGTTCAGGAAGGCGTCCTGACAATCGCGTTTCACGTCGCGGACAAGGACGGCCTGCTGCTGCTCGATCTCGACGATTTGCAGGCAATGCTCGTGAGTTGTGCCGAACGCGCCGACGAATTGACTGTGGCATATGGCAACATTTCGAAACAGTCGGTCGGCACGATCCAGCGGTCGTTGCTCCAACTGCGCAGCCAGGGCGGCGAGAATTTCTTTGGCGAACCCGCGCTCGACATGATGGATTTCATCAAGCTCGACGACAGCGGGCGCGGCGTGGTCAATATCCTTGCCGCCGACAAGCTGATGGCAAGCCCGAAACTTTATTCCACATTTCTGCTGTGGCTGTTGTCCGAATTGTTTGAAAATCTTCCCGAAATCGGCGATCCCGAAAAACCGATTCTCTGTTTCTTTTTCGACGAAGCGCATTTGCTGTTCAACGACGCGCCCAAGGCACTCATCGAAAAAGTCGAACAAGTCGTGCGCCTGATCCGGTCGAAAGGCGTCGGCATTTATTTCATCACGCAAAACCCGATCGATATTCCCGATACCGTCGCGGGTCAGCTGAACAATCGCATCCAGCACAAACTCAATGCCTTTACGCCGCGCGATCAGTCCGCAGTCAAGGCTGCGGCAGAAACGTTCCGCGCCAATCCTGGTGTCGATGTCGCAACCGTCATCACCGAATTGAAAATCGGCGAGGCACTGGTCTCGACACTTCAGGCCGATGGCGCGCCGACACCCGTCGAACGCACATTGATCAAGCCGCCCGCGTCTCGCGTCGGACCACTTAGCCCACAGGAGCGCGGCGTGATGATGACGACCGACGCAATCGGCGACAAATATGACGACCTGATCGACCGCGAGTCCGCCGAGGAAATCCTTGCCGCGAAATCAGGCGAAGCATCGGCTGCAGCCGCCGAAGCCAAAGCCGAAAGCGACGCTGCCAAAGCCGCCGCCATGCAAGCAAAGATCGACGCACAGACCGCCAAAGCCACGGCCCAAGCCAGTGCAATCGCCGCAAAAGAGGCCGCGCGCGCCCAAGCCGCGGCCGACAAAGCAGCGGCCGCTGCAGCGCGTGAAGCCGCCAAGCCATCGATTGCCGACAAAATGATGCGTTCGGCGGCAACGTCGGTTGCAAGTTCGGTCGGTCGTCAGGTTGCTGGAACACTTGGCAGCCAGCTGCTGCGCGGGCTGCTCGGCGGCCTGTTCAAGGGACGCTAATCGGCCCGGTCACTGCCGAAAAAGCGGTCGGCAATGTCCTTGGCAATCCGTGCCGGTCGCATCGTCGCCGCATCGATACAGCACCAGCTCGACTGCACTTCGGCAAGGACATCCTCGCCTCGCTTGATCAGCGTCTGATAAAAAGCGCGCGCGCCCTGCACCTTTTCGAGGATAACGGTCGCAATCACTTCGTCGTTGAGAAACGCCGGCTTGCGGTAAGTGATTTCGTGTTTCAGCGCGACCCAGAGATGTTCGGCGACGGCTTGCGGTGGCGCCACTTTTTGCCAGTGCGCCACGACGGCGTCCTGAACCCAATTGAGGTAGCGCGCGTTGTTGACATGTCCCATGAAGTCGATGTCTTCGGGAACGATGCCAATGCTGTGATGGTGCGGAATCGCGGTCATTCCTTCGACTACAACAATGTCGATTAACTTTCCATGGCTGTGGATAGTCTTTGATCTGACGCGGAATTTTCTTCGTTGCGTCGCGGTTTCGTCATTGCGCCGAAACAGTGCCCCGGCATCCGCGCATCACACGGGGACGAAATCATGCC
Organism: Sphingomonas sp.; assembly: GCA_031364345.1. Classification (GTDB taxonomy): domain Bacteria; phylum Pseudomonadota; class Alphaproteobacteria; order Sphingomonadales; family Sphingomonadaceae; genus Sphingomonas_O. Next base: position 2,077 of record JANLWD010000301.1, on the reverse strand, counting down.
AAAATTTAGTCATGCGCTCGCTGCTACGGCACTATGCATGGGCACTGCACCGGCGGTTGCGGCCGTCACTTTCACTGGCAGTTTTTCGGTTGCCGGTGGAGCAACCGACCTGTCGGGGATTTCGCCCGCTTTCGGCGGCAACCGCCTGAGTTTCGGGTCCGACCTGACCTACGACAGCGCGACGAACCTGTTTTACGGCATCACCGATCGTGGCCCCGGCGGCGGGGTCATCGACTTTGCCCCGCGGGTCAATGCGTTCCGCCTGAACTTCAATAGCACGACAAATGCCGTGACGGGATTCAGCCTGCAACAAACGATCGTCTTTACCAAAGCCGATGGCACGGTGTTCAGCGGGCTGAACCCGTTGCTGCGATCGGGCAATGTCGGCACGCTTGGCGATTCGTTCGATCCCGAAGGTTTCGTGCGGCTGCCCAATGGCAACATGCTGGTGTCCGACGAATATGGTCCGTCGATCCTCGTTTTCGACCCGACCGGCAAGCAGATCGGCGCGTTTACGACGCCCGACAATCTGAAGCCGAAGACAGCCAATGGCGCGCTTGATTACGTCAACGGCCGCCCGACAATCACGACCGGTCGACAGGACAATCGCGGCTTCGAAGGTTTGACCGTCGGCAGCAACGGCAAAGTTTATGCAATCATGCAGGATCCGTTGGTCAACGAAGGCGATCAGAACGACGGACGACGCAGCCGCAATCTGCGCATCGTCGAATTCAACGCGACGACGGGTATTGCCGAACGCCAGTTCATCTATCAACTCGATTCGATTGCCGACATTAACGATCGTGTCGTTGCCGCGGGCGGATCGGCGGGCAGCTTTACGGCAACCAACCAGGGCCGCTCGATCGGTGTCTCGTCGATCACGGCGATGCCCGACGGAACTTTCCTCGTCATCGAGCGCGATAATCGCGGTCTCGGCGTCGATGACCCCACGGGCACGGGCAATGTCATCGGCCAAAAACGTGTTTACCGCATCGACCTTAGCGGTGCGACCGACGTTTCGGCGATCAGCCTTGCGGGTACAAACAGCCTCGGTGCGATCGTCCCGGCAAGCAAATCACTTTACCTCGACGTTCAGGCCGCACTGCGTGCAGCGGGCGAGAATAGCTATGAAAAGCTCGAAGGGCTTGCATTCGGCCCGATGTTGCCAGGCGGCGGATTCAACCTGATCCTCGTCACCGACAATGATTTTTCGGTGACGCAGAACAGCGCGAATGTGCAGTTCGACGTATGCACGAGCGGACCCGGCGGCACATCGTCGCAAGTCGTGCTGGGCGCCGCATGCCCGACCGGCATGGCGTTGATCCCGAGCAAAATCTATAGCTTCGTCGCGACGGGGCCGAATGCGCCGGCCGTGCCCGAGCCCGCGACATGGGCTATGATGATTGCCGGCTTTGGCATTGTCGGCGCCACCTTGCGGCAGCGGCGGCACGTGACGGCCTAGCCGCGGCCACGGTAGCCGGGCACATCCTGCGGCGGGAGCCACAGCCCCGCTGGCGGTTCGCCCGATTGCCAGAAAACATCAATGGGGATGCCACCGCGCGGATACCAATAGCCGCCAATGCGCAGCCAGTGCGGTGCCATTTCGGCAAACAAGCGCTCGGCGATGCCCACGGTGCAATCCTCGTGAAACGCGGCATGATTGCGGAACGAGCCGAGGAACAGCTTCAGTGATTTCGATTCGACCATCGTGACATGCGGCGCGTAATCGATGACCAGATGCGCGAAATCGGGCTGCGCCGTGACAGGGCAGAGCGAGGTAAATTCGGGCGCGGTAAAGCGCACGAGATAGGGCCGCCCGGGGCGCGGGTTGGGCACATAATCGAGCGTTGCTTCTTCGGGCGATGCGGGCAGGCTGCTGGTCTGGCCAAGAAATTTCGGTGTCATCTTGGCGTCCTTAATGGCAATGCGGCGCCATGACGACTCTGATCCCGGTCCTTGGCGACCAATTGTCGTTCGACCTGTCTGCGCTCGATGAAGCCGACCTTGCGAACTCGGTTATCCTGATGATGGAAGTCGATGACGAGACGACATATGTCCGCCATCACAAACGCAAGAT
>JANLWD010000265.1:0-10195 GCA_031364345.1 Sphingomonas sp. | reverse complement strand
TAATTGGCGACGTCGTGCGCTTGTCCGACGCGACCGACAAATTGGCGTCGTTGGCTTCTCAAGCGGAGACCTTCGCATGAAAATCTTGACGGGTAACGATCTGAAAACGGGCGACGTCACGTGGTGGACCGGTGAAAACTGGTCACGTCACGTCGAAGACGCGACTGATGTCGGTGAGCACGGTGAGAGCATTCTTGCAGCCGAAGAAGGCGCGCGCCGGGTCAATGCGCCCTATATCATCGATGCGGTGCCAACGCCTGCTGGACCGCGCCCTGCCCACATCAAGGATCGCGTACGCGCGCTGGGTCCAACCGTGCGACCCGATCTCAGTCTCAAACCAGCCGACCCGACCGCCGGCGAATGGATAATATGAATGTATAAATATGACAGCTATGATCAGGCGATCGTTGATGCCCGGGTGGATGAATTCCGCGAACAGGTTGCCCGTCGGCTTGCTGGCGACATTACCGAGGATCAATTCAAGCCGCTGCGCCTGATGAACGGTCTTTACCTGCAATTGCACGCATACATGTTGCGTGTCGCGATCCCTTACGGAACGCTGGACAGCCAACAGATGCGCATGCTTGGCCACATCGCACGCAAATATGATCGCGGTTACGGGCATTTCACGACGCGTCAGAACATTCAGTATAACTGGATTAAACTCGCCGAGTGTCCCGACTTGCTTGCCGACCTCGCAACAGTGGAGATGCACGCGTTTCAAACGAGCGGCAATTGCATTCGCAATATATCGTCGGATCAATATGCCGGTGCTGCGGCTGACGAAGTCACCGATCCGCGGGTGTGGGCAGAATTGCTCCGGCAATGGTCGACGCTCCATCCCGAATTCAGTTTCCTGCCGCGCAAGTTCAAGATCGCCGTGATCGCCAGCAAGCAAGACCGAGCAGCGATGCGACTGCATGACATCGGTATCGAAATGGTCGAACGCGACGGTACGTTGGGGGGCCGTGTATTCGTCGGGGGCGGCATGGGCCGCACGCCAATGATCGCGCCGGAAATTCGTGATTTCGTGACTGCCGACGATTTGCTCAGCTACATCGAAGCCTGTCTGCGCGTCTATAATCGCTACGGACGCCGCGACAATATCTACAAAGCGCGGATCAAGATCCTCGTTCACGAAATCGGCGCCGACGAATATCGTCGTCAGGTCGAAGAAGAGTTTGTTCACGTCAAGACGCTTGGGCTCGACCCGCCACGTGCGGAATTCGACCGGATAAGCGCTTTCTTCGCGCCACCTGAATTCGAAGCGGCAAGCGACGAGATCGACCTTTCCGATCCCGCTTTCGCCGCCTGGGTCGCACAGAACACTGTTGCACATAAAGTCGCGGGCTATGCGATCGCCAACATTAGCCTTAAGCCGATCGGCGGCATTCCTGGCGACGCGAGTGCCGACCAGATCGATGTTATGGCCGACCTTGCCGAGCGATACAGCTTTGATGAGTTGCGCGTCACGCACAGCCAGAACATCACTTTGCCGCACGTTGCCAAGCGTGACCTGTATCCGCTTTGGCAAGCGCTAGTCGCAGCAGACCTTGCCACGGCGAATCTCGATCTCGTGAGCGATATTATCGCTTGTCCCGGCCTTGATTATTGCAGTCTTGCAAACGCACGTTCGATCCCGATTGCGCAGAAGATTGCCAAGCGCTTCGAAAGCATCGACCGGCAGCGCGACATCCGCGAACTGAAGCTCAAGATCAGCGGTTGTATTAACGCCTGTGGCCATCATCACGCGGGGCATATCGGCATTCTCGGCGTCGACCGTAAAGGCACTGAAAACTATCAATTGTCGCTTGGAGGATCGGGCGCAGAAGACGTCAGCCTGGCGAAGATTACAGGGCCCGGCTTTGACGAAGATGGCATTGTCGATGCGGTCGAGCGCGTCACCGATAAATATCTCGACGTCCGCAAGGGCGAAGAACGCTTTATCGACACCTATCGCCGGGTTGGCTTCGAGCCATTCAAGGAAGCGATTTATGGATAATTTCCTCCGCTTCCGCACTGACGAGCCACATGACGAACCTGCCGTCACACTCGACGCATTTATTGCCGGACAAAGCAACGCGACAGCCGTCCGGATCGAAACGGGCGATGACGCACGCGAATTGTTTCCGCATCTGGATCGCATTGCCCTGATCGAAGTGGCGTTTCCATCGTTTCGCGACGGCCGCGGCTATTCCACCGCACGCATCTTGCGCGAGGCTGGCTATCGCGGCGAATTGCGTGCCGAGGGCGATGTGCTTGTCGATCAACTTCTGTTCATGCGTCGATGTGGCTTCGACAGCTTTGCGCCTGCCAAGCCGGTTGACCCTGCCGTGGCGGCATCCGCTCTCGCACGCTATCCCGACGTCTATCAGTGCGCCGCCGATGCGCAGGTTCCCGTCTGGAAATTGCGGCATGGGTGAAGCTGCCCGACAACTCGACCTGATTGACACAGCGCCCAAATTCACTCCCGAACTCGCAGCGGCTCTTGGCGCCCGCTATGCCGGTGTTGAAACGCAGGAAATGTTGCGTTGCCTGTTCGATGACCCCCCTTTCGATAACATTGCGCTCGTTTCGTCTTTCGGTGCGGAAAGCGCTGTATTGCTTCACATGGTCGCGCAGATCGACAAATCGGTCCCATTGATTTTTATCAATACACAAAAGATTTTCGGCGAAACACTTGCTTACCGCGACGAGCTTGCTGAGCAACTCGGCTTTACCGACCTGCGCGTTTATCGACCTGACCCTTATTTGCTTGCGCAAAAAGATGCGACCAGCCTGCGCTGGTCCTATGATCCCGATGGCTGTTGTGACCTGCGCAAGGTCGAACCGCTCAGGCGTGCACTCGGCGGCTTCGATGCGTGGATTTCGGGCCGCAAAGGTTTTCAAGGCAAGACTCGCACTGCGCTTCCGAGATTTGAAGAGGACGAGGGCCGCCTGAAAATAAATCCGCTAGCCGATTGGGATAAACCGCGCCTCGACGCTTATTTCACCGAGCATAAATTGCCGCGCCACCCGCTCGAAACACAGGGTTATTTGTCGATCGGCTGCGCGCCATGCACCTCTAAAGTCAAACCGGGCGAAGATCCGCGTTCAGGACGCTGGCGTGGGTGGGACAAGGATGAATGCGGCATTCACACCGACATCGCCAACGACCCGATTTTCTGATCAGCGCCGTTCGGGGTAATAGCTCTCGTCGGCAAGGTCGCTGAATCGGGTGATCTTTGCTTCGAATTTCAGGTTGACCTTGCCCGTCGAGCCATGACGTTGTTTGGCGACGATCAATTCGCATGTGCCGTGCACACGCTCCCCCTCGGCCTGCCAGGCGACATGAGCGGCGCTGTCGCGGTCGGACGGTTCGCGGTTTGAATGATAATATTCCTCCCGGTATACGAACAGCACAATATCGGCGTCCTGTTCGATCGAGCCGGACTCGCGCAAATCGGCCAGCTGCGGACGTTTGTCTTCGCGCTGTTCTACCGCGCGACTCAGCTGCGACAAGGCCAGCACCGGGACATTCAATTCTTTCGCGAGAGTTTTCAGGCCGCGTGAAATTTCCGAAATCTCCTGCACGCGATTGCCTTCGTTCGATCGGCCCGATCCCTGCAGAAGTTGAAGATAATCAACAATGATCAGCCCGATGCCGTGCCGCCGCTTCAATCGCCGTGCCCGGGTCCGCAATGCCGCAATCGTCAGCGCGGGCGTATCGTCGATATACAGCGGCAGGGTTTCAAGGTCGGCGGCCGCGCGCGCCAAATTACGAAAATCGGCCTGTCCGATCTTGCCCATGCGCAATGCTTCGGAACTGATGCCTGAATTTTCCGCGAGAACACGCGTTGCCAATTGATCGGCCGACATTTCGAGACTGAAAAAAGCCACCTTTGCACCGACCGATTTTGTAGGGTCGATACCATCGGCTTCGTCCTGAACCCAACGCCGCGCTGTGTTGAACGCGATATTGGTTGCCAGCGCCGTTTTGCCCATACCGGGACGTCCGGCGAGGATCAGCAGATCGGAATGATGCAGCCCGCCGATCTTGGCATTGATCGTTTCCAGCCCCGTCGTAATTCCTGACAGGCCACCGCCAGTATTTAGTGCCTTTTCGGCAATCTCCACGGCGGCGCGCGTCGCTTGCGCAAAAGTTTTCACGCTGCCTTCACCCCCGCCTTCTTCGGCGACCTTGTACAGGGCAACTTCGGCTGCTTCGATCTGGCTCTTGGGATTGACTTCAAGCGACGTGTCGAGCGCGCCGTCGACCATGTCACGTCCGACCGAGACAAGCGCGCGAAGCATCGCAAGATCATAAATCTGATTGGCAAAGTCGCGGGCACCGATCAGCGCGGCGCTGTTCCCCGTCAGTTGCGCCAGATACGCCGGCCCGCCCAAATCGCGCATTGTCTCGTCGGCTTCGAACAACGGCCGCAACGTAACCGGATTGGCAACCATGTTGCGGTCGAGAGTTCGCAGGATCGCATCATAAATCCGTCCATGTACCGCTTCGAAGAAGTGATCGGGCCGCAACCTTTGCTGAAAATCTTCAGCAATCCGGTTGTCGATCATGAGCGCGCCCAGCAGTGCGGCTTCGGCTTCGATGTTATGCGGCAGCTCAGGCCCGGTCGTGGACACAGGCGGGAGGATGAGTCGGATCGGATCGGCCATGCGCACCTTCATGCGCGCCGCAGGCGATCGGCTCAATGGCTGCAGACAACTTATCCCCGCTATACTTTTTTATGCCGTGTCCGTTAAGGCGGCACGATGACCGATCCACGGATCTTTGCCATCGATCTCGACGAACACACGATATTATGGCGTTCTGCCGATATCGAGCAGGAAAGGCGGATCGCGATTTTCGATCTGCTTGAGGGTAATTATTTCAGACCGTTACGCGTATATCCGGATAATTACGCCGGACCATATAAGTTGGTGCTTGCCGTGTCCGAAGGCCGCCTTGTCCTGACGATATCGCGTGAGGACGGGTCGCATCTTGAAACGCTGATCATTGCGCTTGGTCGGTTTCGACGCCCGATCCGCGACTATTTTGCGATATGTGACAGTTATTTTCAGGCGGTGAAGAATGCGACTCCCGTCCAAATCGAAACAATCGACATGGCGCGTCGTGGTGTCCACAACGAAGCCGCCGAATTGCTCAAGGAGCGACTGACCGATAAAATCGATCTCGACTTCGATACTGCCCGCCGGCTGTTCACGCTCATTTGCGTGCTGCATATCAAAGGATGAACGTGCCGCCTGAAACCCTCATTGCTGCTGCTCGCGACGCAGCGCGCAAAGCTTATGCACCTTATTCGAAATTTCACGTCGGCGCAGCGATCGTGCTGCTCGATGGCCGCGTGGTGACTGGTGCGAATTTCGAAAATGCGAGTTACGGACTGTCGCTCTGTGCGGAAACCGTCGCGTTGGCGAAAGTCGCAAATGACGGCGATTTTGCCAACGTCGTGGAGTTAGCAGTCATTGGCGGTACGGGCACTGATCCGGTCCGGCCTTGCGGCCGGTGTCGCCAAATCCTGAACGAAGCAGCGCAATCCGGCGGGCGCGACATTGTAATCCATTGCAGTTCGGGCGACGGCGCAACCGTCGAACGGCATTTGCTGTCGGCGTTACTTCCGCATGCGTTCGGCCCAAAGGACCTGATCTGAAATGACCATTCAATCCGATCGCTGGATTCGCGAGCAGGCACTGAGCACGGGAATGATCGAGCCTTTTACCGAAAGTCAGCGGCGCGACGGCTGCATAAGTTACGGTCTGTCATCCTACGGATATGACGCGCGCGTCGCCGATGAATTCAAGATTTTCACCAACGTCGATTCATCGATTGTCGATCCCAAAAATTTCGACCCCAACAGCTTTGTCGACCGCAAGACCGATATCTGCGTGATCCCGCCAAACAGTTTCGCACTCGCCCGAACAGTCGAATATTTCCGGGTGCCACGCGACATCCTTGTCATTTGCCTCGGCAAATCGACTTATGCCCGGTGTGGCATCATCGTGAATGTGACTCCACTCGAACCTGGCTGGGAAGGGCATGTCACGCTCGAATTTTCCAATACCACGCCCCTGCCCGCCAAAATCTATGCGAATGAAGGCGCCTGCCAATTCCTGTTTTTGAAAGGCAACGAGCCCTGCGAAGTCAGCTACGCCGACCGGGCAGGCAAATATATGGGTCAGCGCGGCGTCACATTGCCCAAATTATAGTGGCTTAACGTTGCGAAATCTGAATGGCTTGATTGGCAAGTGCCCGACGCGCAACGACGTGCGACGAAATCGTCCCCCCGTCGGCGGTGTCGAGTTCGGCATCATCGAGCAGCAGAACGCGACGATAAAGCGCGTCGGCTTCGGCTGATCGTCCGGTGTGGCGATAGGCCATGGCGAGATTCAACAGCAGCGACTCATCGCTTCGATCACGCAACACGAGTGGTTCCAGCTGCGTCACGACCTGATCATATCGCGCAGTTGTCAGTGCAACTGTCGCATAGTTATCCACAGGCTGCGCAGCGAAAGCGCTCGCGGTCGTCATAATGAGCGAGGCGGCGACAGTAAGACTTGAAATCGCGTTGTTCATGGCATGACACTCCCGTTCCACATCATGTTATGACACGAAGCTAGGCCGTCGATTCATAAATGTGAAGCGTTAATGTAACAAAAAAGTCATTTTCGCGACTGGTGCCGAATATTTTGCGGCCTACCGCGCTTGCTCTTGGGTTGATGACTGTCGCGACGCATGCGCTGCGGCGGTGCATCGGGCAATTCGAAACGCAGCGATCCGCTGATCGGATTGGCCTCGGCAAGGCGCAACGGCAGTATCTGTCCGATGACGTAACGCGTTCCACTGGCATCACCTTCGATGCTCTTTGATGCTTCGTCATACCGGAAATAATCATTGCCGAGTGTTGAGATCGGCACCAATCCGTCGCCGCCGATGCCGTCCACTGTCGCGAAAAAACCAAAACTGGCGACGCCGGTAATTCGCGTTTCGAGAACTTCGCCGACTTTGGTGGACAAATGCGCGGCGACATAACGGTCGACGGTTTCGCGTTCGGCTTCCATCGCGCGGCGTTCGGCTTTGCTGATTGCGTCACCGATGACCGCCATTCGCGCGGCTTCGTCATCCGTGAGCCCCCCGTCGCCAAGGCCGAATGCGCGGACCAGACCGCGATGGACCAGAAGGTCGGCATAGCGGCGGATCGGTGACGTAAAATGTGCATAGCTGCCGAGCGAAAGACCGAAATGCCCGGCGTTTTGTGGCGCATAATAGGCTTGGGTCTGCGATCGGAGCACTTGTTCCATCACTTGTGTGCGGTGTTCGGCATCTTTCACAAGTGCAAGAAGGCGATTGAATGTCGCTGGCGTCACCACTTGCCCCAGCGCAAACTTCACCTCGAACGTCGCGAGATAATCCTTCAATGCAACTAGCTTCTCTCGCGATGGGACTTCGTGCACGCGGTACATCACCGGCGATTTTTTCGCCTCGAGTGCTTTTGCAGCGGCCACGTTCGCCGCAATCATGAAATCCTCGATCAGGCGGTGGGCATCCAGCCGGTCGCGAACGGCAATACTGACGATCCGCCCGGCGTCATCGAGTTGCACGCGCCGTTCGGGCAGGTCGAGGTCAAGCGGTTCGCGCTTGTCGCGCGCTTTTGAAAGCAATGCCCATGCCGCCCACAAATTGGTGAGATGCTCGGGCGCCGTTCCCGCATTGATGCTCGCTTGAGCATCCTCATAAGCGATGTTCGCCGCAACCCGGATAACTGCGCGGGTAAAGCGCGATGACGTCACATTGCCCGCCGAGTTGATGACAAGGTGACAGGCTAATGCGGCCCGGTCCTGCCCTTCCTTGAGCGAACAAATGTCGGCGGACAGCTCTTCCGGCAACATGGGCACGACGCGGTCGGGAAAATACACGCTATTCCCGCGCTTTCTCGCTTCCCGGTCGAGCTCGGATGCGGGCCGGACATAAAATGAGACATCGGCAATTGCGACGATTGCATGGAAACCGCCCTCACCATCCGGTGACGCCCAAACCGCATCGTCATGGTCGCGGGCATCGGCCGGATCGATCGCAACGATCGGCAAGTGACGCAGGTCCTCACGGTCACCCAACGGCGTTTTTGCGACCTTATGCGCTTCGGCGATCGCCTCCGCGGTAAAGACGTTTGGTATTCCATGTTTGTGTATCGCGATCAGGCTGAACGCACGCGGTGCAAACGGATCACCCAGAATCTGCACGACACGCGCCATAATCCGTGGTGGCCTGCCCGATTTTTCTGCGAGAACAAGGTCGCCATCCTTCGCTCCGCTCAGATCGGAAATCGCCGTGTCGCGCCGCTCGCGCTTGTCGACGGGTTTGAGCCAAAACTGACCGCTCTCCTCACGCCGAACGACGCCGAGCATCGTTTCGGACGTCGCAGCCAGCTTTTTCATCGGGTGCGCGACATGGCCGGCACCGCGCTCTTCGGTTCTGGCAAGAATTCGATCGCCCACGCCCAGTGCGGAACTCTTCCCACGCTCGATCACGCGCAATCGCGGAACTGGCGCATCCGACTGCCAATTGTCGGGCACGGCGAAAACATTGTCGCCATCATGATCGACGATTCGCAAGACTGTCACTTTGGGCAATCCGCCCATTTTGTGAAACGCCCGGCCGGGCGCACTGTCGATCAGGCCCTCGTCGGCCATATCCTTGAGCAGTGATTTCAGCGCGATTTTGTCGGCGCCGTTCAAGCCGAACGCTCTGGCAATTTCACGTTTACCCGCGGCGGTCGGCGACGTCGTGATAAACTCGAGAATTTGGTCGCGCGACGGCATGCTTGCTGAATATGGTTTTGGCATATCACTGCCCTACGGATATGGGGGCCGATGATCTATGATCTTCTCATCGTCGGGGGCGGAATAAACGGCACGGCCATCGCGCGCGATGCTGCCATGGGTGGCGCGTCGGTACTGCTCGTCGAAAAGGATGATCTGGCAGCACATACCTCATCGGCATCGACGAAGTTGATCCACGGCGGATTGCGTTATCTCGAATATTATGAATTCAAACTGGTGCGCGAAGCACTTAAGGAACGCGAACGGCTACTTCGCGCCGCACCGCATCTGATTTATCCGATGCATTTTATCCTGCCGCACGAAAATGCGGTGCGACCGTGGTGGCTGGTTCGGCTCGGGCTGATGCTTTACGATACGATCGGCGGGCGGATCACGTTGCCGCGGTCACGCAGCTTGCGTAAAAATGACACTGCATATCGCAAACCGCTACAACGCCCGGGCAAAGGATTCGTCTATTCGGACGCCTGGGTCGACGATGCACGGCTTGTCGTGCTCAATGCGATTGATGCGGCACGCCATGGCGCCGAAATCTGCACTCAGACCGCGCTGGTGTCGGCGCGACGCGATCACGATGTCTGGAGCGCGGCCCTTTCGGACGGACGGACGGTGTCTGCACATAATCTTGTCAATGCTGCCGGCCCGTGGGTTGCCGATGCGCTCGCGCTTACCGGTGCCAATGCCCGCAGCGGCGTTCGCCTGATCAAGGGCAGTCACATCGTCGTGCCGCGCCTGTTCGATCATGATCAGGCCTATATGCTGCAACAGCCCGACCGGCGGATCGTTTTCGCCATTGCTTATGAAGGGGACAAAACGCTGATCGGGACGACTGATGTTCCGGTCGAAAAGCCCGAGGATGCAACAATCACGACTGACGAGATCGATTATCTCTGTGCCGCTGCGAATCGCTATTTCATCGGACAGATCGGTCCCGCCAATGTCGTCCGCACCTATTCGGGCGTGCGGCCATTGTACGACGACGGCGCAAGCGAAGCCAAAGCAGTGACACGCGATTATGTACTCGAGCTCGACAATGCAGGACCGCCGTTGCTGTCGGTCTTTGGTGGGAAGATTACCACGGCACGGCATCTTGCGGAGGAAGCCGTCCTGAAACTTGGCTTAAGGTCGGGCAATACGAGCGATGCGCACCTGCCCGGTGGTGACATCGGCAATTTCGACTCATTCCTTGGCGATATTCGCAAACGCTACCCGTTCCTTGGTGAAGCTCGGTCGCACCGCATGGCGCGCGCCTATGGCTCGATGCTCCACGATTTCGTCGGCCCTGACATGGGCGAGGACTTCGGCGGCGGACTCACGGCGCGCGAAGTCGACTGGCTTGTCGCCCAAGAATGGGCGC
>JANLWD010000253.1:0-6624 GCA_031364345.1 Sphingomonas sp. | reverse complement strand
GCATTCGTCAGCGGCACAGGCAGCGCGCGGCCCAAGGGATTCCTGACGTTCCCAACCGTCACGACTCCCGATGCGACGCGGCCATTCGGCACATTGCAATATGTGGCATCGGGCGCAGCTGGCGCATTCATGGCGACCAATCCGCAGGACAAGCTGGTCGATCTCGTCCAGGCGCTACGCGCGCCATATCGACAGGGGGCAAGCTGGGTCATGAATTCGAAGACACTGGCGACGCTGCGCAAATTCAAGACGACCGACGGCGCATTTCTGTGGCAGCCGTCGCTGATCGTGGGCAATGCCGATACGCTGCTCGGCTATCCGGTGATCGAAGCCGAAGACATGCCCGACATCGCCGCCGACAGCTTGTCGATCGCATTCGGCAATTTCCAGGCGGGATACATCATCACCGAACGCGCCGAAACGCAGATCCTGCGCGATCCCTACACCAATAAGCCGTTCGTCTATTTCTATGCAACCAAAAGGGTTGGCGGGACAGTGAGTAATTCCGAAGCGATCAAGCTGATGAAGTTCGCCGTGAGCTGATCGGTGAAGGGGCCACCCCTAGCCCCTCCAGCAAGGGCTGGAGGGGGATTCTATTGCATCTCCTAAGCCCCTCCACGCCTTCTTGTAGGGGTTTGGGGTGGCAACGTCCCTCTTCCGTTGGGAGGATTTCATGACAACATTTACGTTTCAGCGCGGCGAGACCGTGTCGGTCGCGCTTGATGCGGTGGAGGGGGATCCGCTCACCGTATCGAGCGTGACGGCGGCGATGAAGCCCGTCGCAGCAGGGCGGTCGATGATCGATCCGGGTGCGCCGGTCGCAGCGACGTTCGCCGTAAGCCCGCGTGTGGCAGCGGGCGTTATTCCAGCAGGGTGGACACTGACATTATCGCCGGCAATTTCGGCGAATCTCGCGGCAGGAACTTATCTGGCGGATGCCAAGCTGAATGTGGCGGGTGGTGTCACGATCACCGAGCCGGTCGCGATCCGGATGATCGACGCGGTGACGCCATGACGGCGTTGGTATTGCGCTGGCGATACCCCGCGCCACCCGTCGTAACACAGTGGCGCGGAGTCGATGCAACAATGCTGGCCAGTGTCGCGCGCGATCCGCAAACGGCGATTGCCGGCGTCATCGGGCCGCCGGGTTTGGCCGGCCCCGCTGGTGCGCCCGGCGCCATTGGTCCGGCGGGCGCGACGGGTCCTCAGGGTCAGCAAGGATTGCCGGGTGTGCCGGGTGTGCCCGGTGCGACAGGTCCCGTTGGTCCGGTCGGTCCGGTCGGTGCTGCTGGGCCTTCGGGTCCGGTGGGGCCCGTGGGCGCTGTGGGTCCTGCCGGACCAGCGGGTGCACCGGGACCGGTCGGGCCGCAGGGACCGGCGGGCAGCGGTGGTGCAGCGGCACTGGCTTCTGCAGAAGTCGATCTGGGTCCGCCGGCGCGATCGGGGCGGTTCGTGGTCGGGGGACTTGCGGGCCTGACCCCGGGAAGCCGGGTCCGCTTCGAACAGGCGATCGGACCCTATACCGGCAAGGGAACGCTGGCCGACGAATATGAACTGGACAGCGTGACGGCGTCGGGAACGGTGACGTCGGAGACCGAAATCGCGGCGATCTGGACAAGCGCCGGTCCGGTGCGCGGCAATTTCAGGTTTTTATATGACATCGCGGCACCGGTTACCGTGGCACTCCCCACATATTCGTCACGCTTTGCGCGCAACAACCGCCCCGCTAGCGCGGCGTCGTGGAATGCGGCGGCGGCACAGGTTCGCAGTGGTGCGGCGCGCAAACGTGTGTTGTGCATCGGCGACAGTGTGACCTTTGGCTTTGGCGGCGGCTCGGGTGATGCGACGACGGGCGCGCGGGTTGCGTCGGTTCCGGCAAGGCTTGCCGCAAAAATGACGGCATCGGGACTGCCCGCAAGCAACGAGAGTTTCTTTGCCGGGTCCGACCTGTCGGCGATCACCGTGCCGGTCATGCTTGCCTATGATCCGCGCATTGCCGCGGCGACAGGATGGGCGTTCAACACGGTCAATCCGACTGCGGGTGGGTATTCGTGGATCAATACGTCGAGCGTCGGTGCATTGTCGTTCACGCCGTCGACCGCCGTCGATACGTTCGTCGTCTTTTATTACACCGAGCCGGGGTCCGGCGACTTCACGCTCGACATTGACGGGGCGGGACAGACGGCACATTCGCAGAATGTTGCCAAAAGCTATGCCACGCTGACCAAGACCGCAGCACTCGGCACGCATACGATCAACATCAAGCGGACAGCGGGCAGCGTGCGCATTGCCGGCGTGCTTGCCTATAACAGCGCAGCAAAAGCCGTCGACGTGATCAACATGGGCTGGTGTGGGGCGACGGCCAGCAACTGGAACGACGCAACCGATCCGTGGTCGCCGCTGAACGCAATCGGAGTGCTTGCGCCCGATCTGACGATCATCACGCTGGGCATCAACGACTGGTCAGTCAGCAACGTGACCGCTTACAAGGCCGGGCTCAATGCGCTGATCACCAAAGCGCGGCTGACTGGCGATGTCGTGCTGTGCGCGCCCAACCAGACGAACAACAGCGACGACGTGACCAAGGCGAGTTTCGTTGCGGCGTTGCGCGAAGTTGCTGAGGCCGCCGATGTGCGCCTGATCGATCATTATGAAGCGCAAGGGACCTATGCCGCGCTCAACGGTGCAGGCAAGATGTTCGACACGCTGCATCCCAAGGCCGTCGTTTACGACAGTGAGGCAACGATGCTGGCAAGCATGCTGACATCGAATGCGCCCGCGGTTCCGACGTCGAGCTTTAATCCGGCAACGCTGTTTGCAAGCGGCGAGCAGGGTGCGTTTTACGATCCGGGCGATCCGGCATCGATGTGGCAGGATGTTGCCGCGATGGTTGCCGCAGTGGTCGGGCAGCCCGTTACACGGATCAATGACAAGTCGGGGCGCGGCAATCATGCGACGCAAGCGACGGCGGCAAGCCGCCCGATCCTTCGCCAGGACATGTTCGGCAACAAATATCTCGATTTCGACGGCATCGACGACTGGTTGCGCAGTGCATTCACTTTCACGAGCAGCTGGACGCGAGTCGGGCTGGTCCGGCAGATGCTGTGGAACGGTGCCAGCCATATTTTCGGCGGCGGCGTCAACAACGACGGTGTGCTGTATCAGGCGGGTGCGACGCCGTCGCTGAGGCTGTTCGACGGACTCGGTCCGGCGGACAGCGTGAACGATGCTCTGATCGGTTACGACAGCATTGTCGTCGAGCGGCATTCGGGTGCGACGTCGACGTTCAAGGTCAACAATTTCGCTTATGTGCCGACCAGTCCGGGCACTGACCTGCCGCAGGGTGTGACGCTGTCCGCGTCAGGTGTCGGCACCGCACCGGCACGCGCCCGACTTTACGGATTTGTGCAGATCAACCGGACGCTGAGCGATGCCGAGATCGCCGCAGTCGTCGCGCACTTCGCCGCCAAGGGCGATGTGGTTTTATAAGGAGAAAAAAATGGCAATCATTCAAAGTGGCGGCGGTGCCGGAACGGCTTTGCTCGTCGAACCTGCGGGTGCCGCGCGTGTCGCCGATTTTCCGATCAATGTGCTCGGGTGGCATTCGATCGGTGCAACGACGGGATTGATGACCGGCATTGCGGCGGGTGCTGCGATTTTCAGCATGCGTAACATCTCGGCCAATCCGGTGCTGGTGCGACGCGTCGGTATCGGATTCGTGACGACGACAGCCTTTACCGCCGCACAGATCGTGACATTCGGCCTGGTCGTGGCGCGCGGTTTTACCGTGTCGGACGGTGGCGGCACTGCAATTGCGCTGACCGGGAGCAACGGCAAACACCGCACATCGCTGGCGACACCGACGTCAATCGATTGCCGCATTGCGACGACCGCCGCGCTGACGGCGGGCGCGCGGACGGCGGATGCGAATATGCTTGCGATCCAGGCCGGGTGGTCACCGGGCGCGGGGACAACAGTGACGCCCGGACTCAACAATCTGATGAGCCACGATACTGGTGATTATCCGATTGTGCTGGCCCAGAATGAAGGCGTCCTCATCGTCAATCAGACAGCGATGGGCGCGGGCGGCGTCGGGCTCGCCACCGTTGCGATCGAATTCGCCGAAGCGAGTGCATTTTGATGGGGATCGTCACGCGCAGCCCCGTCGTGGTCGATGCGTTCGCGCTCGACGCCGTCAAGACCTTCTTGCGGATCGAGGGCGAAAGCGAGGACAGCACAGTCGCGGCGCTGATCGCGACTGCGGTCGAGCAATGCGAGGCGTTCGTCGGGGCTGCGCTTTTGCAGCGGGCGATGACCGAAGTTTTAGTCCCCACACCGGCCTGGCAATTATTGTCGCCAACACCGGTGCGCGTGATTTCGGGCGTCGCCGCATTGTCGATCGGCGGGAGCACAGTGGCGGTGACGGCGTCGGCCTATGAAATCGATATCGATGTCGAAGGGCGCGGGCACGTGCGCTTTCTTGCGCCGGTTTCCGAAAAACGTGTCGTCGTTTCGTTTCAGGCAGGTATGTCGGCGAACTGGGCGGGGCTTTCCGAAAGCCTGCGCCACGGGATCGTGCGGCTGGTCGCGCATTATCACATGTTTCGCGACCGCGCCGACGAGCTGGGCCCGCCGGCCGCGGTGGCAGCCTTGTGGCGTGGATCAAGAAAAGCGCGCTTGTCATGACTGCCGATGTCGCGGTGCGTGACGCCCTGATCGCGGCGCTTGCGGCGGATGCCGCATTTAAGGGCGTGGCGGGATTAGGGCTTGAGCCGACGGCGGGGTCGTTGCCGCAAGCCGATGTCGCCTGGCCATTGGGGTCTGACTGGGGAACCAAAAGCGAGATCGGGCGCGAATTGCGCACGCTGGTCACGCTTCGGGTGGCACGGGGCCAGCGCGCCCGGCTTCCCGCAATGGTGACAGCAACTGAAATGGCGGGGGCTACGCTCGGTGGCGTCATCAACGGCTGGTCGGTGGGCAGTGCGGTGCTGATGCGGACGCAGATCAGCGACGAACGTGACGGCGTGCGGGTGGCGCGCATCGAGCACCGCGTGCGGGTTTTGGCAAATTAGGAGAAGAACATGCCAGCGGAAAAGGGAAGTGCGTTCCTGTTGAAGACAGGAAATGGCGGTAATCCGGTACTTTATTCGACCGTGGCCGGAATGCGGACGACACAGTTGTCGATCAATGGCGAGGCAGTGGTGATTACGAACAAAGGGTCGGGCGGCTGGCGCGAGTTGCTGTCGGGCGCGGGCGTCCGATCCGTCAGTGTGTCGGGCGCGGGGGTTTTTACAGGCTCCGCCGCCGAAACGCGGTTGAAAACCAATGCACTGGCGGGGGTTATCGACGACCTCGAATTGTCGTTCGAAAGCGGCGAGCGGATGCAGGGAAAGTTCCTGGTGTCGCGGCTAGACTACGCGGGGGATTTCAACGGCGAGCGGTCGTATACCTTGAGCCTCGAAAGTTCTGGCCCGGTGGTGACGTTGTGAACAGCGCGCGCGGCGAAGCGTCAATCCGCGTGGGTGGGGCAGAGCTTTTGCTGCGCCCCAGCTTTGCAGCATTCGTCGCCGCAGAAAGCGAGTTGGGATCGCTCTTTGCGCTGGTTGAGAGAGCGGCGGCAGGTGGGTTGATGCTCAGTGAGATCGTGACGTTGTTCTGGCATTGTCTGGTGGAACGGCAAAGCGTGACGCGGGAAAGCCTGGGCGAGGCCGTGGTCTCAGCCGGGCTATCGGGAGTGACGCCCGCGCTCAAGATCTTGCTGCGGCAGATATTGTCGGGGGCGTGATGTTTGCGGAGAACGCACGGCGGCTGGCGGGTTATGCCGGGGCGGTCTTGCACTGGTCGCCTGATGTGTTCTGGGCCGCGACGCCCGACGAGTTGGCCGCAATTTTCGAGGTTTTGGCGGGCGATGCGTTGGTTCCGAGTGGGCTGGGGGACATTGCGCGCCTGATGGAGGTTTTTCCCGATGGATGATTTTGTGGATGTGCGGCCCGACGTGTCGGGCTTTGCGCGCGATGTGGCGGAGATGCGCGCGGCACTGGAAATTGGGCTGGGGACGGGTGCGGACCGGGCAGGGCGATTGATCGAAAGCGGACTGGCGCGCGCGATCCGGAGTGGCAAGTTTGGGTTCGACGATCTGCGCACGACGGCCTTGTCCACGCTGAACGAGATTGCGGCGGCTACCGTTCGGTCGGGATTGTCGGCGTTAATCGGGGGCGGATCGGGGGGCGGTCTGGTATCACTGGGATCGGCAGTCATCGGCGCGCTGACCGGGATGCCGGGACGCGCGACGGGCGGGCCGGTGTCGCCGGGGCGGGCCTATGTCGTCGGCGAGCGCGGGCCGGAATTGTTCGTGCCGACGTCGAGTGGCGCTGTTTCTGCGGGCGGCGGCGGCGGAGCGAGAGATGTGCGGGTGTCGATTGCCATAAATGCGCCGGCAGGAGCAGCGCCCGACATGCTGGCGCGTTCGGGGCGGCAAGTGGCGCGGGCGGTGCGCGCGGCTTTGAGCGAAGAGTAGGAAGGGGCCACCCAGTTTTAGGTGAAACCGCTCCCAGCTGTTTCAGGTCATCGTGGGACGATGACCGACCTAAAACTCCCCTCCACGAAGGCGTGGAGGGGAACCGC
>JANLWD010000245.1:0-8277 GCA_031364345.1 Sphingomonas sp. | reverse complement strand
AGAAAACGGATGTCGGGATTTTGCATGATCGGTGCGGACTGTGTCGCCGTGGACAGCGGCGGGGCGGGCCGCGTCGGATCGGATTTGATCATGGCCATGTGCTGCACCGCAGCAGCGAACAGGTCAACCAGCAGGCCTCATACCTGCCACGACCAGTCGCGCGGCCGTCAGGCTGGGATGATGCGCATCGAAATAAAACGGATTGCCGTCACGTTCGACGTCGCATGCGATGGGCCCACAAATATTGTCTGCGGGATCGACGAAAAGCACATCGCGCGCTGCCCAACGCGCGGCAATCCGGCGCAGCAGCATTGTTCTTGCGACCAGTTCGCGCCGCGCCATGCCCACCACCGATCCGCCATGCGCAAGTTTGCGCGGCACGTTAAACGCATAAGAGGGTAGCGGCCCGATGATGACAACGCGCCTGCCGTCACGAACCAGCATTGCGATCGTCGCATCGAGCGCGCGCCAATATCCGAGTGGCTGCGTTTCGGCGACGCTTGACCAGAAAGCCGCGAGATAGATTGTCCGAATGCGCCGATCGCTGCGGATGTGCGCGATTGCCGCGTTGTTTGCGGCGTCGCACGCCGGCTGCGCCATGGCATAGTCGATAACCGGGGCGCAGCTTGAATGCGTCATTTGTATGAGGCCACGCTGCTTGCGCCACGGCGCAGTTGCCAGTGCGTAAGCATATTCGACGCCGTGGCTGTCGCCCCACAGCATCGCATCGGGATCGCGCGCATTGCCCAGCACACAAACCGGACGGCCGCGCGCAGCATCGGCATCGTGGCAAGCTTCGCGCAGCGGGCTGATATCTTTGCTTGCCGCCAGGTAGCGGAGGGTTTGAGCATCGAATCGGCCCGGCCAGCCGCTCGTGCTTGCCAACGCAAGTGCGGCGAGACAAAGCGCCGCCATCCCCGCGCCGTTCCAACCGAAAACGGCACGGCGACCAAAACGGCCCGGTTGGCGGAATGGCCGCTCAACCCAGCGCCACGAAGCGATCGCAAGACCAAGTGATAGCGCAATCGCCGCCGCACTTTGCCACCCGGACAATTTCGCGTCGCCCGCATATTCGGCAAATACGATTACGGGCCAGTGCCAGAGATACAGCGAATAGGAGATCAGCCCGATCGCGACCATCGGCCGCACCGCGAGCAGGCGTGCTACACCGGTTTGCGCGCCGGCATGGATAATCGCTGCCGCACCAAGCACGGGCAGCAGGGCTGCAACGCCCGGAAAAACGGTCGTCCGCGAATAGGTCGCGATGGCAAATCCGATCGCTGCAACGCCGCCAAGCGCCATCAATTCACGCAAACGCGTCCCAGCGGCGGGAGCAAAGCCAAGCGCAACCATCGACCCCGCGAACAATTCCCATGCGCGCGGCGGCAACCAGTAAAACGCAAATCCATCGCCCCTGGCTTGCGTCCAAGCGGCGATCGCGAACGACAATATCGTCAATGCGCCGACGATCATCTTTCGCTGCTGCGGCGCAAATCGCGCGATCAGCATCATCAGAATGGGGAAACCGATGTAGAACTGCTCTTCGACCGCAAGCGACCATGTGTGCAACAGCGGTTTGATTTCGGCCCCACCGCCGAAATAATTCACATCGAAAAACAGGTGGATGTTTGAGACGAAGAGCGTCGCCGCAACCGCCGATGCGGGCATTTTGGCGAGATCTTCGGGAAAAAAGAAAAAAGCGGCTGCGACCAGCACAGCTGCGATCATGACGATAAGCGCGGGCATGATTCGCCGCGCCCGTCGTTCGTAAAAATGCACGATCGAAAACCGGCCCGCATCGATTTCGCGAACGATTACACCGGTGATCAGATAACCCGAAATCACGAAAAATATATCGACGCCGACATAGCCGCCACCGAACCCGGCAATGCCAGCGTGAAAAAGCAGCACTGGCACGATTGCAAGCGCGCGCAGCCCGTCGATGTCGGCACGGTAACCCGCTTGCACGATTGCCCCCTTGCTCGTTTCGCGGCCGTAGCGCAGTTGAATGCCAAGCGGGTTAATGCGGTCCGGTTAGGGTCGCAAGCAAACGGGAGAGCGTCATGATTACCGTCCACCATCTGAATGAATCGCGATCACAGCGGATTTTGTGGCTGCTCGAGGAAATCGGCGCGGATTACGAAATCAAGTTTTACACGCGTGACGCAACGACGCGGCTTGCCCCGCCCGAATTGAAAGCTGTGCATCCGCTCGGCAAATCGCCGGTGATCAGCGACGAACACGGCACAATCATCGAATCGGGCGCCATTATTGATCATATCATCCGCAAACACGGCCGCGGTGCGTTACAACCCGCAGCCGAGAGCGCCGATTATGAAAATTATAATCAGTGGCTGCACTATGCCGAAGGGTCGGCAATGTTGCCGCTGATGCTCAAACTTTACTGCGGGATGCTTGGCGAAGGCGCCGCTGCGCTTCAGCCGCGCATCGACAGCGAAATCGCCAACCATTTGGGCTATGTGGAAAGTGCTTTGACAGGCACCGACTGGCTTGTCGGCAATACGCTGTCGGGTGCTGACATCCAGATGAGCTTTATCGGCGAAATCGCAGGCCGGTATGGGCAGTATGCCGCTCATCCCAACATTGCCGCCTGGGTCAAGCGCTTCCAGTCGCGCGACGCCTACAAACGCGCGCTCGAACGTGGCGGACCCTATAGTTTCGCCAATTCTGCCGGATGATCCGCCGTGGCACCAAAGGTCAAAAACGCAAAAGTTTCAATAGCGCGGCAAATCGCGGGCTTTTGCGTATCGGGTCCATCATCGGATCAGTGAGCATGTAGGTAAGCCCCGCATCACGAACGACAAATCCGCGTTCGAGCGCGGTGAGTGCCGCATCGGTTTCGCCCCATTGCGCCAGCGCTTCGGCTTGCTGATACAGCGAATTGTCGCCGAACTGCTGCGTTAGTTGCGCAAGCGCCTGCTTGGCAGCGGCCGTGTTGCCGAGCTTGCGTTCGACAATTGCCATGCCCGACAGGCCAAAAACCTGTTGCGGCTCCGCGGCAAATGCTACGCGCGCTTCGGCATATTTTCCGAGCTGATAAAGCGATGCGCCAAGATAATATTGGCCATTGGCCAATTTGGGCTTCATCGCCAGCGCGTGGCGCAGCGGCACAAGCGCATCGGCATATCGGCGTCCGGCATAATCGATCACGCCCGCGGCACGGTGCGCACGAGCATTCAACGGATCGAGTGTGAGCGCCCGCGCAATCGCTGCGCGTGCATCATTATCGCGACCGGCGCGCGCACAAAAACGCGCATAATAAAGCGTGATGTCGGCATCGCCGGGTGCAAGCGCATATGCTTTTTCATAATAGGGGCGCGCGGCCGCAAGGCTCATCCGGCCGCTCCAGATGGTATCGCCCAGCGCCAGTTGCGCATAAGCAAGATCGGGGGCCAGTGCTACCGCGCGGCGCGCCGTCGCGATTGCCTCCTCGTTCAGCCGCGGCAAGTCTTCGGCCTTGCCATATTGCGCGGCGAGCGCACTTATCGAACGCGCCCGCATGGCATGAGCACTCGCATATTTCGGATCAGCGGCGATCGCGATGTCGACCGACGCGAGGGCGGCGCGCTCGGTGGCTTCGTCGTTTGAGTCGATGAACAGCGCACGGCCTTTGAGAAACGCGTCATAAGCCGCTACATTTTTCGTGCCCCCTGTTGCTGGCGCGGCACTCGCCATTGTCACCGACAGAGCTTCGGTAACGGTGCGGGCGATTTCAGTCTGCACCGCGAAAATATCGGCCATCGTGCGGTCAATCGTGCCCGACCATTTGCTGAACCCCGTTTTGCCGTCGGTCAATTCGGCAGCAATGCGGACGACGTCGCCCGCGCGGCGGACGCTTCCGTCCAGAAGGAAAGCGACGCCGAGTTTACGTGCAATTGTCCGCGCGTCATCCCGGTGATTGCGGGCCGTCTCGGACGAGGTCGGCGCCAGCACTTGCAAGCCGGGATTGCGCATCAACGCCGATCGCACTTCCTCGGTCAGGCCGTCCGAAAAATAAAGCTGCGCCGGATCGCCGCTCAGATTTTTGAACGGCAAAACGGCGATGCTCGACAATGCCGCATCACCACCGAACATGCCCGATTTCCAGGCGAATAGGCCACCGCCCGCGGCAATGATTGCGGCACCCATACCGCCCGCGAAGACGCTGCGCCGCGCGACCACAGGTCTGACACGGGTTTTCAACGGCAGTTTTACCGATCGGCCCGAAGTGCTTGCGATACTCTGCAGCAAGCTGACGAACTCGGGCGCATCGCCGTGCCCGTGCCATGCGCTGAGATCGATTGCGTGATATTGCTGAAACCCCAATGGTGGCGCTGTGCCGTCAAGTGCGACCGGCACCAGCCTTTTGCGATCGCGCCCGCGCCCGGCCTCGTCGCGGACCCAATCCGATTGCACCGATGCTTGCGTCCATAAAACGACCACGACGTCGGCCGCGTTCAGCGCCGCGTCGATCGATTGCGTAAATTGCGCACCCCCTTCGATCAGCGCATCCCACCAGACCTCGAAACCCGCATTTTTGAGCGCATCCTTGAGTCTTTCGGCAATCGCACGATCAGCCCGGGCATAGCTCAAAAAGATCGTGGCAGGCTTTGTTGCTGCTGGCGCGTTGAGATCGTCGGACTCAGGATCATCGGACATCGTCGCTACGCCTCCCCAGTCGCGATGATGACACAACTTATGCCCGCTGTCGCGTGCGGTGAAGCGAGGAAGATTTGCTGTGCCTAGGCCAGCAGTTCGATGTCCCAATACAGCCAGTCGCGCCAGCTTTCGTGCAGGAAATTGGGCGGAAATGCGCGTCCGTGATCCTGCAGCTGCCACGTCGTCGGGCGGATCGGCGCGATATGAATTCCCATTTTGGCTTCCCTGGGCGTCCGTCCCCCTTTTTTTAGGTTACACGGCGCGCACGCTGTCGTGACATTTTCCCACGTCGTGCGGCCGCCATACGCTCGCGGCACGACATGATCGAACGTCAGGTCGTTGCCGACGCCGCAATATTGACACTGAAACCGATCGCGAAGGAACACGTTGAAGCGCGTGAACGCGGGATGCTGCGAAGGCTTCACATATTGTTTCAGCGCAATGACCGACGGCAATTTCATCGTGTGCGTCGGCGAATGCACCTCACGCTGATAATGATCGACGATATCGACGCGGTCGAGAAACACGGCCTTGACGGCAGTCTGCCACGGCCACACGCTTAACGGGTAATAGCTGAGCGGCGTATAGTCGGCATTAAGAACGAGCGCCGGACATCCATCGGGATGGCGGATAAGGTCGGGGTGGTACATGCGTTACCCAGTTCCCTTTCGTGTCGACGACGCTTCTCAAAGCAAATGGTGACTGTGGCATGACAGCACAAGCAGCGACTCGCGGTCAACCATTGATTGGCGCGAAGTGCATTTCACGATTTGCGCCGTCGCCGACCGGATTGTTGCATCTGGGTCACGCCTATTCGGCCGTCGCGGCACATGATCTGGCACGTCGCAAGGGCGGGCAATTTCTGGTCCGGATCGAGGACATTGATGGCCAGCGCTGTCGCCCCGAATATGTCGACGCGATTTTCGACGATCTGCGCTGGCTCGGGCTGAAATGGGACGGCGTCACGCGGCAATCGGAAAATACCGCGCGATACGAAGCTGCACTTGACCGGTTGCGCGCGCTGGACATGATCTATCGTTGCGGTTGCAGCCGGGCCGACATTGCCGCCAGCGCCAGCGCACCCCAAGGCACAATCCTGTCCGAAAGCAGTTACCCGCCGGTATATCCGGGCACCTGCCGCAACCGCGTCGTTACGGGCCCGGCGGCATGGCGGCTGAACATGGCGCGATGTGCGCGCCCCGACGATCCGGTTCAGGCATGGGGCGATGTCGTGATCGCGCGCAAGGATGCACTCGCCAGCTATCATCTTGCCGCGACGGTCGATGATGCAGCGCAAGGCATGACCGATATCGTGCGCGGCCGTGATCTTGAAAGTGCGAGTGCCATTCACCGCGTCCTGCAATGCCTGCTCGCGCTGCCAACGCCGCGGATGCATCATCACCCGCTGATCTGTGATGCGCACGGCAATCGCCTCGCCAAACGCGCCGGGAGCATCAGTCTTGCCGCAATTCGTGCGGACGGGGTCGACGGCCGGGCGCTTGCCGATGATTTGCGAAATGACCGGCTGCCCATTGGCTTTACCTTCGACGTCACCTAAATGGTGATGATGTCCACATTGCTCATCATTCTCATCGTTCTTGCCATGGGCGGAACGCTCTTCGCGCTGATCAAGGGCATTGTCGCTTTCCTGCAAACGACAGAGGCCGACTTGAAATCGAGCGATGGCGGCGTCAGCCGGTCGGCCGAGCGCCAGAACAAAGCGATGTTCATGCGCGTCGGGTTTCAGGCCGGCGCCGTTGTGCTTGTCATGCTGCTGTTGCTGCTTTCGCGGCAGGGATAATGGTCAAACTCAACAAGATTTACACCAAAACCGGTGACAATGGGACAACGGGGCTTGTCGACGGCAGCCGCGTGGCAAAATCGGCCCCGTTGATGGCGGCGATCGGTGATGTCGACGAAGCCAACAGCCTGATCGGTGTCGCAGCATTGCATGCGACGGGCGACATGCTTGCTATGCTGCGCACGATCCAGAACGACATGTTTGACCTTGGTGCCGACATCGCGACTCCCGACGGCGACTATGGCTGGGAACCGCTGCGCATCGTGGCGGCACAGGTTGACCGCCTCGAAACCGAGATCGACCGGATGAACCAGTCGCTGGCACCTCTGGGCAGTTTCATTCTTCCTGGCGGATCGGCGCTTGCCGCAAACCTTCACGTTGCACGTGCCGCCGTCCGCCGTGCCGAACGCAGTGCAGTTGCGGCAAGCGGTTTCAGCGCACAGGCAATGCAATATCTCAATCGCCTGTCGGATCATCTGTTCACGATGGCCCGTGTCGCAAACGACAACGGCTCCGGTGACGTCCTGTGGGTGCCCGGGGCTTCGCGCTAGTTCGGCCGAACTTCTTCGACCGGTGTAACGACGGCGCCTTTGAGATACGGGATCGTCAAAGCATAGATTGCAAGGCCCGCAAGTGACAGCATCGTCACCAATATGCCGATACCGCGCAGCTTGCTGTCGCCTTCGACCACATCCATCCCGATGCCGTGCGCGACGCGCGACAGCAAATAAGCGCCGGTGACAAGCCACAGCCACAAGCTGGTGCCACTCGCCATTTCGATAAGTGCCACGAGGATGAGGAAATAAGGCGTATATTCGCTGAAATTCGCATGCGCGCGCATCCGCGCGATCAGCGGGGGATGGCCACCATCACCGATCGATATTTTGCCCGCAACGCGTTTTTGTCCGACGCGGACCGCAAGCCAGATGTTGATAAGCGCAGCAGCACCAGCCGCCGTTAATGTGATCGGCAATATCATGAGGCATCCCCTTCGTTCTCGCGCCCCGATCTGCCACGGTGCCAACGACCGCGCAACCGGCGCTCGCTTGCAACTCGTGGGGGAATCGGTATAGGCCGCGCTCACCGTCGGGCTTTGCGGTCCGCACGACCCTTTTCGTTTGAAGTGAGACAGGTGCCGCAATGGCCGTTCCAAAAAGAAAAACTACCCCGTCAAAGCGCAATATGCGTCGATCGCATGACTCGCTGACCGTTGCTTCGTTTCAGGAATGCCCGAATTGCGGTGAACTGAAACGGCCGCACAACATGTGCGCAGCATGCGGCCATTATAACGGCCGAGAGATCCTCGCAGTCGCCGGTTAACCGCGACATTTTGAAGAGGGAGCTTGTGTGACCGATAGCCCACGGCTCGCCATCGACGCGATGGGTGGTGACGAAGGGCTGGCGGCAATGCTCGCAGGCGTGGCACAAGCGCGCCGCCAATGGCCCGGCCTCACTTTCCTGCTGGTCGGCGACGAACCTGCCATCCGCGAGGGGCTGGGCAATCATCCCAATCTGTCGGCAGCGTCCGAGATCGTTCACGCGCCCGACGTCATCGATGGCAGCGCAAAACCATCGCAAGCCATTCGCCGCGCCAAGACATCATCGATGGGTCTTGCCATCGATGCGGTCAAAAGCGGAAAAGCGGGTGCTGCCGTCTCATCGGGAAACACCGGGGCGCTGATGGCAATGGCCAAACTTGCGCTACGGACAATGCCGGGCATTGATCGCCCGGCGCTCGCGGCGCTGCTGCCCAGCCTCGGCGACAATGATTTTGTCATGCTCGACCTTGGCGCGAACACCGAATGCGACACGCGCAA
>JANLWD010000241.1:0-2995 GCA_031364345.1 Sphingomonas sp. | reverse complement strand
CGAAGCCATGGTCGACGATGGTGCCGCGCAGCTGGCCGCGATGGCCGAGCGTGCCGAGCGCGACAAGGTTGCCGCGCTGCTTGCCGGTGAGGCCGATGCGAACGACACTTATATCGAAGTCAATGCCGGCGCGGGCGGCACAGAAAGCAACGACTGGGCCGAAATGCTGGGCCGCATGTATATGCGCTGGGCCGAGCGGCATAAGATGAAAGTCGAGACAATCGACTATCATGCGGGCGACCAGGCGGGGATCAAGTCGGTCACTTATCTGCTCAAGGGCGAAAACGCTTATGGTTACGCCAAGACCGAAAGCGGCGTGCACCGGCTGGTGCGGATCAGCCCGTTCGGCAGTGGTGACAAGCGCCAGACAAGCTTTGCCAGCGTCTGGGTCTATCCGGTGGTCGATGAGAATATCGATATTGAGATCGTCGAGAGCGACCTGCGGATCGATACGTTTCGCGCGTCAGGCGCAGGCGGGCAGCACATCAACACAACTGACAGTGCAGTGCGGATTACCCATATCCCCACCAACATTGTCGTGCAGTGCCAGAACCAGCGTTCGCAGCATAAAAATAAGGCTGAGGCAATGAACCAGTTGCGCGCGCGGCTGTATGAAAATGAACTGCAAAAGCGCGAGGCCGAAGCCGATGCCAACGCCGCATCGAAGACCGATATCGGCTGGGGGCATCAGATCCGGTCCTATGTCATGCAGCCGTATCAGATGGTGAAGGATCTGCGGACGGGCGTCATTTCGAGCTCGCCAAGCGATGTGCTCGACGGTGATCTCGACCGCTTTATGGCAGCTGCGCTGTCGCAGCGGGTGACAGGCGAAAAAGTCGTTGTGGAGGATGTCGATTGAGGCTCGCGATTGCTTTTCCGCTTTTCATTGCTGCCTGCAACAATGGCACTGCCGCGCGCGAGATCGCGCCGTCGCCTTTTCCCGCCGCGGCACGCCCCGTCGCGTCGATCGTTTCGCCACGCTGGTCCGACGAAGACAGTCGCGACAAAGCCGGGGAGTCGGTCGACGTCATGGACCGCGCCGGCATCAAAGCAGGCATGACCGTGGCCGACATCGGTGCCGGTGAGGGATATTACACGATCCGCCTTGCCGCGCGTGTCGGACCAAAAGGGCGCGTCCTCGCACAGGACATCATTCCCGAAGTTCGCGACAAACTGGCGCAGCGTGTCGAGCGCGATAAACTCGACACGGTCACGGTAAAACTTGGCACACCCGACGATCCGGGGTTGCCGGCGAACAGCTTTGACCGGGTATTTCTGGTTCACATGTACCACGAGATCGCCAGTCCTTATGCATTTCTGTGGAATCTTCGTCCCGCGACGAAAGCGGGCGGGCGGGTCGTCGTCGTTGATGCCAATCGTCCAACGAACCAGCATGGGACGCCGCCGAAATTGCTCAAATGCGAGTTCGCAGCCGTCGGCTATAAAATGGTCGACTTTCAGGACATGCCAGCAGCCGGCGGCTATCTGGCAGCATTCGAACCCGCGGGTGCGCGGCCTGAACCTGGCGCGATCAAGGTGTGCGCGCTGCCGTAGCGGACACCGTGCGGTTTGCCGAAGCCAGCGCGATGCCAGCGAGATTTTGCGAACGCTTTATTTTGCGGATGCGGATTGCGGGCATCGATTCGGTTAGCCGTTGAAACTCGTCGAAATATGCTTTCAGTTCGGCGCTCCGGCATTTGGCCCTGCGATTAGCTTGGGTCACGACCAGCGTTGAATCACCCAGCAAGAGCATATTGGTTTCGCCGATCGTCTGCGCCAAGCGCACCGCCGCAATCAACGCCAGCCATTCGGCATCATTGTTCGTGCCCCAACCGACGTCTTGCGCAATCCATCTTTGGCCGCGCGCCACGACGGCGGTTTGCATGATGCCCGGATTGGGCTGACACCCGCCATCGAAATAGATTTTGAGGAGGCGAGCGCGCATCGAGCGTCCCTTAACTGAGAGGATCGCCCTGATATTTCAGTTCGAGATATTTGCCCTGCGTCGCCAGCTTTTCGAGATCGCCGCGCGCAAGCTGTTCGCTCATCCGCGTGAGCTCGCTGTCGACCACCGATAGCCCGTCGATCAGTTGCTTTTCGGGGATAATGCCATCGGTGTTCGCCCGGCGCAGGCTTTCGGGAACGCGGCCGTAACCGCGCACCAGTTCGGGTAGTTCGTCAGCAATCAGCCGGCGGATTTCGGCGGCGGCGGGTTCGTTCTCGGCGAGCGTCTGGAGCTGCGGTGCGAGCGCTTCGAGTTTCAAACCGATGCCGTCGCTGAGTTGCTGGGCAGGTGCGGGAAGCATCGCACGTTGCGCAGCAAGCCATGTTTCGGTCTTGAGTGGAAGCTGCGCAAGTGCAGTCGTCGGTAAAATCGTCGCATCGGGCAGGCCCTCGCCAGGCATCATGATGATGCCGAGTGCGCCAAGCACCATCAGCAAGACGCCGATCATGACGCCGGTGGTTCCGATGGGGACGACCAGGCCGATGATGAACATCGCAATAAAGATCGCGACGACCGATGCGAACACGCGCTTTGCCTTGCGCGCTGCCGATCGTCTTTGCGCTGCTCGCACGCGCGCCGAATATTTCGGAGGCGCGGTGACGCGGGTCAGCGTCGCTTCGGCTTTCGCGAGGACCTCATCGGTACTGTTCATCAGACGGGCGCAAAGGGATTGGCGGGCTCGCTTGCGCCGATCCGCGCCTGCGAAGCGCCTTCGGCGCGTGCGATATAGCCTTTCGATTTCTCGACTTCGTTGGACAGCGCGTCGACGGTGGTTTTCATCGACACAAGCGATTTCGCCTTGAACGTGTCGATCGCGTCCATCGTATCGTAGATATTCTGGAATGCGCGTTTGAGCGTATCGAGCGGAATCGTCGAACCGGCAGCTTGTTCGTGGATTTGCGCGGTATTCTGTTTCAGCAGCGTGCCCGTTGAATCGATGATGTTTGCCGTTGTGGTGTTGAGCGCTGTAATCTGTTCGAGCACCAGCCG
>JANLWD010000199.1:0-3642 GCA_031364345.1 Sphingomonas sp. | reverse complement strand
CGTTCACGGACCGATTGGACGACGCCTTTTTCCATGCAGATCAAAAGGATGGCACCCGCCGTCGGGTCGCCTTTTTTCACCACCGTGGCATTCCCACCCGCTCCCGAAACGCGGCGGATCAATGCACTGACCAGCATTGCGCTCGTCAGCCGCGGCGTCATCCGCGCGCATAGCCCGACAATGACGACAGCGCGATCTGCGACCGCATGAACGTGCCCGTTCCGCGTGCTGCTTCCTCGCCATTCTGGTCGATCAGCCGCGCATCACCGACAAAGACACGCTTGCGGCCACTGATCCAGCGACCCTCGGCAATGACCGGACCCGCCTTCAACGGCCGCGTGAACAACAGGTTGAATGCCGTGGTCAGCACGAACCGATCGGTCACCAGCGAATTGACTGCGTAAAATGCCGCATCGTCGAGCATTTTGAAATAAGCCGTTCCGTGAAGCGCACCAGCGGCGTGATAATGGTCGGCCGTCACATCGAAACGGATGCGTGCAAAGCCATCTTCGACAATTTCGAGGACCGATGGAAACGCCTGGTTGATCGGTGCTGACCGGTAAAGCGATTCAAGCGCGCGGTGATGCATCGCGGCACCACTGCGGTCGCCGGTCGTTTCTTCAGGCGGCATCACGCGTTTCGCCGGTGGAAAACAGCGCAAACAATGCGTCATCAGTCGCAGCGCCGCGCAATTTGGCCACGAACGACCGGTCGCGCAAAACCCGGCTGACATGCGCCAGCGCTTTCAGGTGTGCGGCACCGGCATCGACCGGCGACAACAGCATGAATACAAGATCGACGGGTTCATCATCGATCGATGCGAAATCGACCGGTTGCGCGAGCCGGACAAACACGCCGACCACGTCGGTCAGACCTTCGACTTTGCCGTGCGGGATTGCGATTCCGGCGCCAAATCCCGTCGAGCCGAGGCGCTCGCGCTCTGTCAGCTTTTCCACAACGACGCCTGCGTCGATGCCGTATACCGTGTCGGCCATCGCCGCGAGCTGTTGAAACAAAGTCTTTTTATTCGGCGCGACCAGCGCGGCCGCAACCGCTCCAGCACGGAGAAATTCTTGCAAATCGGTCATATTTGTCCCGGATCGGGGCGGTCCGTCGCCCAATGTTGTCTCAGGCCGCGCGTTGGGGTTCCACCCAGCCAATCGTGCCGTCGCCGCGCCGATAGACCATATTGAATGCACCTGTCCCGCTATTTTTGAACAGCAAGGCATTGGTGTTGCGCAAATCGAGCATCATCACCGCATCTGAGACAGTCGCATCGGGAACATCGACGCGGGTTTCAGCAACGATAAGCGGGTGATCGCCGACGTCGATCTCGGTATCGTCGTTGACCGGTTCGAAAACGGTGTAGCCGGCTTCGACCGGTTCGATGCTCGTGGGGCCTTTGTGATCCTTCAGCCGGCGCATGTAACGGCGCAGCTGGCGTTCGACCTTTTCGGCGGCACCGTCGAACGCCGGATGCGCTTCCATTGCCGTATTCGCAGCTTTCAGGATCACGCCCTGCATCACATGAGCCACGATATCGCACGAAAACCCATTGTCATGCGGCCCACGGCCAAAGGTGACATGCGCCGAAATCGCGCGTGAAAAATATTTGTCCGCAACATTTTGAAGCCGGTCGGACACGTGTGTCCGCAATGCGTCGCCCGTTGCAACCTGATGTCCCGAAACGCGAATGTCCATGGCAAGTCTCCTTGATGTTACGGCCAAATTTCGGTTCGTCAGTCCGACGTCAGGGCAACCCAATCGTCGCTTGTCGCCCACAATGGATCGGTCAGTGTTGCGACAAACGCCCGGTGACGGATAATGTCGGCGTCGCTTGCACGGTGCGTACGTACCTGCCGCGAGAGGCTCACGCGACGCGTGTCATTATCGGCAGAAGCATTTTCGGTCTGTGGCGCAGTCGCCATGTCGAGCCCGATCTGTCGCCCACCGGTCAGCTCGACATAAACCTGTGCAAGCAGTGCCGCATCGAGAAGTGCACCATGCCGAACCCGGTGACTGCGATCGACCCCATATCGCGTGCAAAGCGCATCGAGGCTGTGCTTGGCTCCTGGATGGCGTGCCTTCGACATGGCCAGCGTATCGATCATCCGCGACATCGGAATGTGCAAGCGTCCGCAATTACCCAACTCGGCATTCAAAAAGCCAAAATCGAACATGGCATTGTGCGCGACCAGCGGACTGTCATCGAGAAAGTCGAGCAGATCTTCGACAGTATCTTCGAAATAAGGCTTGTCCGAAAGGAACCGGTCGCCGAGCCCGTGAACCTGTTCGGCAATGCTTGGCATTGCCATGCCCGGATTGAAATAGGCGTGATAGGTGTTGCCGGTTTCAACGCGGTTGACCAATTCGATGCAACCGATCTCGACGATCCGGTCGCCTTGTTTCGGATCAAGTCCGGTGGTCTCGGTATCGAAAACGATTTCACGCATTGAATGATCAGGATGAACCCTTGCGCGGCGTTAGACAAGCGATGACTTTGCGCACCTGGTCGCGCGTTACGGCCAGTATAGCGCCGGTATCGATCACATGATCGGCAAGACTGCGCTTCGTCTCATCAGCCATCTGAAGGCCGACAATCTGATCAAACCGAGCGGGCGTCATCCCCGGCCGTGACAGAACGCGAGCGCGCTGGATCGCCGCTGGCGCTGAAACAACAACGACGACATCGACTTCCGGCAGGCGTCCTTTTTCAAGGAGCAGCGGAATGTCGAAAACAACGATCGCAGCATCATGATTTGCCGACAGGAATGCCGAGCGCTGGGCGGCAACGGCGGGATGCACGATCGACTCGAGCAACTTCAGTTTTTGCGGATCGCCAAAGACTTGAGCACCGAGCCTGGCTCGGTCGACGCCAGCATCAGTCGTGCTGTGCGGAAACGCTGCTTCGATTGCACCGACAAGAGCGCCGCCCGGCCCTTGCAACCGGTGCACAACCGCATCGGCATCGAAAACCGGCACGCCGTCGTCGGCAAACATTGCCGCAACGGTTGATTTTCCCATGCCGATCGATCCCGTCAGACCGACAATGATCATGACGTCAGCAGTGCGCGCAATTCGGCATCGTGATCGCGCGGCGCCGCATGCCCGAAAAACAATTCGAATGCCACGGCGGCCTGACCGATCAGCATCTCAAGTCCGTCGACGGTTGCCAGCCCGCGCCGTCGCGCAGCTTGAAGCAATGGGGTCGCAAGCGGCGTGTAGACAATGTCATAAACCAGCGCGTCATCGAACAAAGGCGACAAATCAAGATCGAGAGCGGCGTGTCCAACCATGCCCAGCACCGACGCGTTCACCAATAAGGCAGCAGGCGGCAAGGCTTTGTCGATCGGGTGCACTGACCCCGTGAGCCCGAATCGCGAAAGTAACGCAGCACCTTTCAGAGGATTGCGCGCAAGCAGCGTCACGGAGCCGACATTGGCTTTCGACAACGCGAATAAAACAGCGTGCGCCGCACCACCAGTACCGACAATAATAACCGGCATGGCATCAAGATCATAACCAGCGATCGGCGCGAAAAACCCGGCAGCATCCGTATTCGTGCCAATCAGGCGACCATCGGCATCGCGAATAACGGTGTTGATCGCACCGATGCTGGTGCGCACGCCGCCCGGATCAGCA
>JANLWD010000191.1:0-5049 GCA_031364345.1 Sphingomonas sp. | reverse complement strand
GCGAGGCGCAGCGTGCGCTGATGCGCATAATCCTGCGCAAGGCCAGCATCGGACGACACGCCGGCACCACCATAAGCCTGAATCGCATCGTCGATGATGCGCAGTGCCATATTCGGCCCGGCGACCTTGATCATCGCGATTTCGGCTTGTGCGCCCTTGTTACCGACACGGTCCATCATGTCGGCAGCTTTGAGACAGAGCAGGCGGCACATCTCGATGTCGATCCGCGCGGTTGCGACGCGCTGTTCCCAAACCGAATGTTCCGAAATCCGCTTGCCGAATGCGACGCGCGACGTCAGCCGCTTGACCATTTTTTCCAGCGCGACTTCGGCGGTGCCAATCGTGCGCATGCAATGGTGGATGCGGCCCGGCCCCAGGCGGCCCTGTGCGATTTCGAACCCGCGGCCCTCGCCCAGCAGCATGTTCGACGCCGGAATGCGGACGTCTTTCAATTCGATTTCCATGTGTCCGTGCGGCGCGTCGTCATATCCGAACACGGGCAGATGCCGCAGGATCTTCACGCCCGGCGCGTCGAGTTCCATGAGGACCATCGATTGCTGCGTGTGGCGCGATGCTTCGAAATCGGTCTTGCCCATCACGATCGCAATCTTGCAACGCGGATCGCCCGCGCCCGACGACCACCATTTCACGCCATTCAGGACATATTCGTCGCCCTCGCGGCGGATCGAGGTTTCGATGTTGGTCGCGTCGGACGATGCAACGGCCGGTTCGGTCATCAGGAATGCCGAGCGGATCTCGCCGTTCATAAGCGGCTTCAGCCAGCGGTCCTTCTGCTCGCGCGTGCCGTAACGGTGTAGCACTTCCATATTGCCGGTGTCTGGCGCGGAGCAGTTGAAGACTTCGGCGCCCCAGCCGATCCGTCCCATTTCCTCGGCGCACAGCGCATATTCGAGATTGGTGAGGCCAGGCCCGTCGAATTCGAACGAGTCATCGACATGAACGCGACCCGACGTCGGCGGCATGAACAGATTCCAAAGGCCCGCGCCCTTTGCGCGCGCCTTTTCCTCTTCGACGACGGGAAGCACTTTCCAGCGCTCGCCCTCAGCCTGCTGGTCGTAATAATCGTGCGCACGCGGAAAAACATGAGTGGCCATATGATCGCGCACCCGGTCGCGCCAATGCCGCTGGCGGTCGGTAAGGTCGAAATCCATGCCCACACTCCTTTACGTTTGCGTCAAGCCTATGGCGCGAAGACTCGTGACTTGCCTAGCCCTTTTATGCAGTTGCGCCGCCGAGCTTGGCGATGCGCGCTTCATGTTCGGCCTGTCCGAAGGGAAAACGCAACGAGACCAGCGCCGCGCATGTGCCGAGCACCAGCGTCACGATCGCAAACAGCAAGGTATAGCGATCGAGGATCGCGACTGGCACTTGGCCAGCGACGGCCTTTTCGGGGAATTGCGCAATGCTCAGGACCCATCCGGCAATGAAAATGCCAAGCCCGGTCGACGCCTTTTGCATCAGCAGCGCGCCTGAAAAGAACAATCCTTCTTCGCGGCGACCGGTGCGTTCCTCAGCATCCTCAACCACGTCGGACATCATCGACGCGCCGATCATCAAAGCGCCGATGCCAAGCGCAGTTCCCGTCGTGTTGAGCAGCAGAAAAAGTGGCAGCAGCATCGGCGCACCCGGATCGGGGAACAGGCCGAGCAGCCGCAACACATAGCTCGCACAGACGAACAGTGCCGATGTGAACGCGAGCAGTGCGCTTGCGCGGACTTTGCCGAGAATGCGAACGATCGGCATCACCGTAAAGAAAATGACGACCATCCCGGTGAACAGCGCGCCGGCATAAATCAGCAACTCGCCACTGCTCAGTTGCCAGACATAATTCAGATTATACTGCGAGATGGCAAAACCGACGCCCTGGTTCACATAACCGAACAGCCCACCGATCATCAGGATGATGAACGCGCGGTTCGACAACGTCTCGCGAATGTCGCCGGCGGTTTCGCGCGCTGATTTGGCAATGATGCGCGTTGTCGGCGGCTTGGCATACAGCCGGTGCGTGCCAAGCGCGGATATAAGAACAGTGATGCCCATCACGACTGCACCGAACAGGCCGTAATTGCGAAATCCTTCGGCTGCGCCCGGCCCCGACATCACGGGCAGGAACACCCCATAAGCCAGCATCAGCATGGCCAGACCGCCTGCCCATCCGAACAGGTAACGATAGCGCAGCACCGACGTTCGTTCATGATAATCGAGCGTCATTTCGGGTGCCATCGCAAGGCTGGGCACTTCGTTGGTGGCAATGGCCGCGCGAGTGAAGATCGCGACGACCAGCAGCCAGCCGAGTACCGATTGTTCGCTTCCCGCAGGCGGATACCACAGCAGCAGCCACGAAATCGCAATCGGCAGCGCAGAGGCATATAGCCACGGGTGCCGCCGTCCCCAGCGGGTGTGCGTCCGGTCGCTCATGATGCCGATGACGGGATCGATCAGGGCATCGAAAATGAGCGCGATGCCGATGATGCTGCCGACGGCGGCGGCGGGGAGGCCGACAACCTGATTGTAAAACAGCAGAAGGAAAGTCGTGTAGCCGTTTTCCTTGATGCCATAAGCGATCGCGCCGGCCCCATAAGCAAGCTTGGTGCGCAGCGGTACATGACCCACGGTTATTGTCATGCGATTCGTATCCTCGTCCCCAACCAACGATGGGTCGCGTCGCGCGGCGGGTCAACGGCGATCGGCTTGCCGTTACGGAAAGCAAGGCCGTTGAAAGCCGCTTGCCGTGAACGTAAAGCAGGCATAGTTTCGTGTGCAAATCTGCCGCTTTAAGGAGAGTTGCCCGTGACGATGACCATGACCCAAACTGCGTCTGATCTCGAAACCTTCCGCGCCGAAACGCGTGCCTGGCTCGAAGCGAATTGCCCGGCCGAGATGCGCGAGCCGGTGCGTGACGAAAGCGATGCCTGCTGGGGTGGCCGCAATCCGACGTTCAAGTCGCCTGCACAGAAACAATGGATGGACGTGATGGCGGCCAAGGGCTGGACCGTGCCCGACTGGCCGGTCGCGTATGGCGGTGCGGGCCTTTCGCCCGAACAAACCAAAATCCTGCGCCAGGAAATGCAGTCGCTCAAATGTCGCTCGCCGCTGTCGAGTTTTGGCATCTGGATGCTTGGGCCCGCGCTGCTCCAGTTCGGGACCGAAGAACAAAAGGTCCATTATCTGGGCCAGATCGCGCGTGGCGAAATTCGCTGGTGCCAAGGCTATTCGGAGCCCGGCTCGGGCAGCGATCTCGTCTCGATGCAGACTTTCGGTGAAGAAGTTATTGATCCAGTGGGGGGCGATCACTGGGTCGTCAACGGCCAGAAAATCTGGACCAGCTATGCCGACAAGTGCGACTGGATTTTCTGCCTCGTCCGCACGGATAAGACGAACAAATATCAGGGCATCAGCTTCCTGCTGTTCGACATGAAAACGCCCGGCGTCTCGACCAAACCGATCCTTTTGATCAGCGGCAACAGCCCGTTCTGCGAAACCTTTTTCGACAATGTTGTGGTGCCGAAAAATCAGATCGTCGGCGAACTCAACCGCGGCTGGGACGTTGCCAAATATCTGCTCGGCCATGAACGCGAGATGATTTCGGGCGGCGGTCTGGGCACCGACATGATGTCGATCGGCGCACAATATTCGGACGTTGCGGGCGAGGAACCTGTGCTCCGCGCCGATATGGCCGATTTCGATGTCGACGTGATGGCCTACCGCGCGATGAGCGAGAAATTCGTCGACGAAATGAAGGCGGGCAAATCGCATCCCGCCAAGCCCAACATGATGAAATATGTTGGCACCGAACTGAACAAGCGCCGCCACGAACTGATCATGGCAGCGGGCGGCAGCGAAGCGCTCGAATGGGACTCGGAAGGATCGCGCGGCGGGGCCAAGGCACGCGGCTGGCTGCGCACCAAAGCAAACAGCATCGAAGGCGGCACCAGCGAAGTGATGCTCGGTGTGGTTGCGAAGCGCATCCTCGACCTTCCCGGCGCCTAGTTTGTGAAATCAGCGCTAGTATCAATTGCTGCGATCACGCTTTGCACGACAGCCTGTTCAGTTCGTCACGAGGCGCAGCAGGAAGAGGCTGTTGCCGCGAACGCCCCGGACCCACGGCTGGATAGTTCGAAGATCGAACCGATTAAAGGCAACGAAGGCCACAACTTGCTCGCTCGGCAGGGGCCGCTAGAACGTGCAATGGCATTAGTGGCAGTCGTCAAGCAGATCGAAGGCAAAGCACGCTGCTCGCCGGAACGTAGCTTTTATCGGGGACGCGGCAAGACCGACTCCTTCTGGGCCGTTGAATGCCATGACGGCGCTTCTTTTCAGGTTCAGATTAAGCGTGATGGGAGCGGCGGGACATTAAACTGCGCCATCCTTGACAAAATCGATCCCAAAAACGGCTGCTGGCAGACACTCCCCAATCGCTAGGATTCACAAATGCCCCTCTACCTGAATGAAGATCAGACGATGCTCCGCGACACGGCAAAGCCGTTCATTGCGGACGCCGCGCCCGTTAAACATTTGCGCAGTCTCCGCGACGATTCCACCGGATTCAGCCGCGACTTGTGGAAGCAATTCGCCGAAATGGGCTTCACCGGGATCATGGTTCCTGAAGCGCATGGCGGGATGGGCATGGGCCATGTCGAAGCTGGCATCGTCCTCGAGGAAATCGGCCGCAATCTGACGCCGTCACCGTTCCTGACGACGGCCGTTGCGGCGGTCGAAGCGCTCAAGGCGAGCGGTCGCTTGTCCGAAGAATGGCTCCCCAAAATCGCGTCGGGCGACGCGATCGTCGCGCTCGCCGTCGACGAAGGCGCGAAACACCGCCCAGAAGCCACCGCGATGCGCGCCGAACGCTCGGGCAACGGCTTTAAGCTCACCGGCACCAAGAGTTTCGTGCTGAACGGCCATGTCGCCGACATGATGATCGTCGTTGCGCGCACTGCGAGCACGACTGGCGACACCTACGGGCTGACTTTGTTCGCCGTCCCCAAAGACACAGGCCAGACTGCCGATCCGCGGCGGCTGGTCGAT
>JANLWD010000162.1:0-3670 GCA_031364345.1 Sphingomonas sp. | reverse complement strand
ACGGCGATCATGGCGGGAATGAAACTTGTCACAGCGGCTCAGCCGTGAAGGCGCAGCCCCACCGATGCAAGATAGGATTGCGCCGTTGCGGGGTCGGCGCTGTCACAACCTGCGGCATCGCCCATTGCTTCGAGGAAGGGCAGCACCATCGTCGCGCCGCCCGATCCCGCGATCGCACTTTCGAGCCGGCGCGCAAGTTCGGCCAGCGGGCGCAGACCATTGTCGTGCGCAATGCGGCGAATATCGTCGACGGCATACGCAAGCGTGCTGGCATTGATATGCGGCAATTCCCGCGCGAGCCGATCGATCCGGTCGGATAAATCATGGCGGACTGCCTGTTTGGCGACTGCACCTAGTCCATCTGATGCCTGGTGCATCGGTTGACCCCCCATCCTCGATGATGACACTGCGCCGTTAGTGGTAAACGAGGTGTTAAAGGCGTATGCCGCGCTTGACTTTGCATCGGTGCAACCGCACTAGCGCGCGCTGAAAGCTCCACACAGAATCGAAAGTTGAAGGTCATGGCAAAGCCGACCACGGTCAAAATCAAGCTCGTCAGTACGGCTGATACCGGATTTTATTATACCACGAAGAAAAATCCGCGCAGCCCGAACACCACCGAAAAGATGGTCATGCGCAAATATGATCCGGTGGTGCGCAAGCACGTCGAGTTCAAAGAAGCAAAGATCAAATAGCTTCTACGCGCGGCGCGACCAGCCCCGCCACTGTCTCGATAAATCGCAGCAACGAAATCGGTTTCGACACATAAGCGTCTGCACCGGCGTTGCGGATACGATCCTCATCACTTTTGCCGGCATAAGCTGTAACGGCCATGATCGGGATGCTTGCCAATTCGGCATCGGCGCGGATCTCGATCGTCAGTTCAAGGCCGGTCACGTGCGGCATTTGAATGTCCATCACGATTAGGTCTGGCATGAACGCCCGCGCACGGTCGATTGCTTCGCGACCGTCGCGTACGCCTTCGACATCATAATCATGCGCGCGCAACAAATCGCAGAATAAACGCAGATTGAGTTCGTTATCCTCGACAACGAGGACCTTCTTTGCCACGCGTTTTTCCTCTTTCGACTTGCTGTGGGGATTAGTGCATGAGCAGCCCGGAAACAAACAACCATTCAAGCGGCGCCGACGTGCTGGCACTCAACGCGCTCGTCTGGGTATTGCAGGAGCCCGACCGCGCCGACCGCTTTCTGGCGCTCACGGGGTTGCAGGGTGACGACATTCGCGGGCGGATCAATGACCCGGCGTTGCTTGATGCCGTGCTCGGCTTCCTCGAAGCGCACGAGCCCGATCTGGTTGCCTGTGCACGGGCATTGGAAGTCACGCCGGCGGCGCTGCTCGGCGCGCGCGAAGTGCTCAGCCGTTGACCGATATCAAGCGAGCACGGCCGCTTCTCATCACCGATTGCGACGAAGTGCTGCTTCACATGGTCAGCCATTTCGGCGACTGGGTCCGCGATGTGAAGGGTTTTGATTTCGATCCCGAGGGCGCCGATTTTTCGAACACGCTGAAGGATCGCAGCACCGGCAAGGCGCTCGCACGCGAAGAAGTCTGGCCGCTGCTCGACGGCTTTTTCGAAACCGAAATGCACCGGCAAACGCTGGTGCCGGGCGCGCGTGAAGCATTGGAGGTGATATCCGAACAGGCCGACATCGTCGTGCTCACCAACCTCGGCCATCATTTCAACGCAGCCCGCGCGATCCAGCTGACCGGCCACGGCATCACGCACCGCGTCGAAACCAACCAGGGCGGCAAAGGCGACCCCGTCGCGCGGCTCGTCGCGGAGTTTTCGCCGAGCGTAACTGTCTTTGTCGACGACCTCGCGCATCATCATACGTCGGTCGCGAAGCATGCCCCCGACGTATGGCGGCTCCACATGATCGCCGAACCGTTCATTGCGGAACGGACGCCACCAGCGGTGGATGCACATGCGCGGATCGATGATTGGGAGCCGGCGGTTGGGTGGATTCAGGGGCGGTTTGCGAGGGCGTAGTATTGCCGCGCCGCTCGGCGCACAATCAATCAAGATCTAATACCGCATACGTGTGAAGCTGACATTGGCTTGGGTGCGGGCACTCAGGTAACGGCCCGTACGGTGCTTCGTCGATACTGACATCATGTTGCGCCAGCGCCAGACAGGCGGCACATGGGCCAGCGGCCATATTGTTCGCAACGACACGTACTCGAAAAATGCTTGCATGACGAAGACGGCCTAGTGCGTTTATTTGGGCAAGCCGACCCCGATATGCTGATGTGATGAACTGAGCCGCTCCAACGGGGTCGGCAAGCCCCGTTTCTGTGAGGATACTTAAATACTCCATGGTTATGATTGCGTTTGCCCGAAGCCCCAATTCGCGTAGTATTTCGATGGACGCTGGTGTGCCAGAGCGCCGAAGGTCGATGTCCGCTGCTAGCTTATTTCCACCGATCGCTTGTCGAACGAAAGCGATGTCGCTTTCTCGACCATGGCTTAAACCACTTTGGGTTAAAGCACGGCGCGCCTGATCGTCAGACAAATCAATTACGGCTACATATGGCATCCATTTTTCAACCGCATTAGCCTTACGAGTTGAGAAAAGGTTTGTTAGCTGCCGCCAAACCATTGTTATTCCTATAACAAATCCTTGCTGGTGCTTATTTACGCCGCAATCCGCTCCACCCGTATATCCCGCTCATGCGCCCGTGCCCCTGCAAGGTCATGCGCCGCTTGCATCCGCAGCAGCGTGTCGGCGCGTAGCCCGAAGGCCTTTTCGAAACGGATCGCCATTTCGGCGGAGAGACCTGCTCGACCGTTAAGCAAGCTGCTCATCGCCTGACGGGTGACATGCAGTTTTTCGGCCATCGTCGTAACACTCAACCCGCTCGGCTCGACAATTTCAGCGCGCAGCCATGCGCCGGGATGCACGGCAAAGCTCGAATGAAGGGTAATGGCCATTAGTGATAATCCTCCAGATCCAAATCTTCGACCGCCAACGCCGCGTTGATCCGGAACGTCATCCGCCAGTTTCGCGTCACCGTCAGTGACCAGATGCCTTCCCGATCCCCAGTCAACATATGCGCGCCGAAATTGGGCGGAGTCATCAGTTCATCGGGCGACTCAATGACACTGATCCACGCCAGCATGTTTCGCAGCCGGTCGACAAGATTTCCCGGAAGCCCTTTTGCCTTGCCGGTTTCAGCGAAACTCCGAAGTGCCTTGTGCCGAATGCTTTCGATTTCCACGAGA
Source organism: Sphingomonas sp. (assembly GCA_031364345.1). GTDB lineage: Bacteria > Pseudomonadota > Alphaproteobacteria > Sphingomonadales > Sphingomonadaceae > Sphingomonas_O. The sequence continues at coordinate 423 of JANLWD010000162.1, read as the reverse complement.
CTATCTAAGCAATAGTTTTACACCTGTCAAGCGTCACTTGTCGGGCGACAACCGCCCGACCGTCCGATCCCGCCCTATGAGCGGCAGAAGTGCCGCCATATCCGGCCCGTGATCGCGGCCCGTCAATGCCCGGCGCAGCGGCATGAAGAGGGCTTTGCCGGTGCGGCCGGTTGACGTCTTGAGGGCATTTGTCTGGGCATGCCAGGGGTCGGTGGACCAGTCCAGATCCGCCGCCAGCCGCGCGGCTTCGGCGAGGAAATCGGCGTCTTCGGGGGCGTTTGCTGCCTCGACCGGACCTTCGATCACATGCCACCAGTCGGCAGCATCGGCGATCGTCTTCAGGTTCGGGCGCACGGCTTTCCAAGCGGCGGCGTCCATGCCGGTCGGCAGGCGATCCGCGACGGCATCATAGGGCAGGTGGTG
>JANLWD010000149.1:0-15815 GCA_031364345.1 Sphingomonas sp. | reverse complement strand
CAAACTTTTGTCATGGACGGCAAGACGCCTGTACAGGACGTCATCGCCGCTGCGGCGAAGGCGGCAGGGGGCAGCATAGCTCTTACCGACTATGTTCGCTTTCAACTGGGCGAGGGTATCGAAAAAGCCGTCAGCGATTTTGCAGCCGAAGTTGCGGCAACTTCGGGTGTTCCGCAGAATTAAGTCACACTTGGCAATTGCCCGGTCGCCCGGTAGGACGCGGGCGACGCCGTGTTCACCAAGAAAGCCGTAACTGCGCGATGAGCCGCCCTCGCTATAAACGCATTCTGCTGAAATTGTCGGGAGAGGTGTTGATGGGTCCGTCGGGCCTGAGCATCGATCCGGCAGAAACCGCGCGGGTTGCAAGCGAAATCGCCCAGGCCAAATCAATGGGTTTTGAGCTGTGCGTCGTTGTCGGTGGCGGAAATATCTTTCGCGGAATGGCCGCTGCGGCAAAGGGGATCGAACGCGCGACCGCCGATTATATGGGAATGCTCGCAACGGTCATGAATGCGCTTGCCGTTCAAAATGCTCTGGAAGCGATTGGCGTCGACACGCGGGTCCAGTCGGCGATCCCGATGTCGAGTGTGTGCGAACCCTATATCCGCCGGAGAGCCGAACGGCATCTCGAAAAAGGTCGGATTGTCATCTTCGCAGCGGGAACCGGCAGCCCATTTTTTACGACGGACACGGGTGCTGCGCTTCGCGCTGCCGAGATGAAGTGCGAAGCACTTTTCAAAGGGACTTCGGTCGACGGCGTTTACGATAGCGATCCAAAGAAAAACGTCGCTGCCAAACGTTATGATGTTGTGAGTTACAACCGGGTGCTCGCTGACAATCTGAGGGTCATGGATGCGTCGGCGGTAGCGATGTGTCGCGACAACGATATCCCGATCGTTGTTTTTAACATCCGTGAGCAGGGCAATCTTGCAACTGTCCTTGGCGGCGGTGGTGTGGCAACGGTTGTCGGCAAAGAGGATGTGAACTGATGGCAGCTTATGACAAATCCGATCTCGAGCGCCGTATGCATGGTGCCGTGGAATCGTTGAAAGGCGACCTGGCGGGCCTGCGCACCGGGCGTGCGTCTGTTAACTTGCTCGATCCGGTGACCGTTGAAGTTTATGGGGCAAATATGCCGCTAAACCAGGTTGCTACGGTGTCCGCGCCCGAACCAAGACTGCTATCGGTACAAGTGTGGGATAAAGGCAATGTCGGCCCTGTCGACAAGGCAATACGATCGGCGGGTTTGGGATTGAATCCGATCGTCGATGGCACGACAATCCGGCTGCCAATTCCCGATCTGACCGAAGAGCGTCGCAAAGAGCTGGCGAAACTTGCCGGCCAATATGCCGAAAAAGCACGGATTGCGGCGCGCAACGTCCGGCGCGATGGCATGGACGCGCTGAAAATCGATGAAAAGAAAGGCGACATCAGCGAAGACGAGCGCAAACGCCACGAAACCGAAGTCCAAAAACTGACTGACAGTACGATTGCCGAGCTCGATTCTGCGGCGACGGCCAAGGAAAAGGAAATCCTGGGGAAGTGACCACGGCTTCGGCCCGTGAAAAGATCGCGTCCGGAACCTCCGCTGCTTTGCCGCGTCATGTTGCGATTATCATGGACGGAAACGGTCGCTGGGCGAAAAAACGCCACTTGCCGCGCATTGCCGGACATCGAAAGGGCATTGATGCAGTGCGCGCGGTATCGCGTGCAGCGCGTGAACTTCAGATCGACGTCTTAACATTATACGCGTTTTCTTCGGAAAACTGGCGGCGTCCGGCTGAAGAAGTCAGCGACCTCATGGGTTTGCTGCGCCATTTCATCAAATCTGATCTCGATGAATTGGCTTCTGAAAATGTAAAACTGCGCGTCATCGGTGATTACCGGGTGTTTACGCCCGATCTCGTCGAACTGATTGACGGCGCCTTGCTGCGAACGTCGGCAAATACCGGCGCGACGCTCGTCATCGCGCTGAATTATGGTTCGCAAGACGAAATCGTTCGCGCGATCCGCCGGCTGGTTGCGGATGATCCGGCGACAATCGACGCGACCAAAGTTCAGGCAGCGCTCGACACCGGCGATTTGCCTCCGGTCGATTTGTTGATCCGAACGTCGGGCGAACAACGGCTGTCGAATTTCATGTTGTGGCAAGCGGCTTATGCCGAATTGATGTTTGTCGATACGCTTTGGCCCGATTTTGGGCGTGATGAACTGGCGCATGCGATTTCGGCATACAGCTTGCGCGAGCGGAGGTTTGGCGGACTTTGAAAAGTGGGGCTGTCCCGGAACCACGGTCGGAATTAAAAGTTCGTGCGCTGTCGGCCATAGCGATGGTGCTCGTCGCCGCTGCTGCGATTGTCACTGGCGGTGCAGCGATGAAGGTTTTTATCGGTTTGGTGGTATCGATTTTGGTGTGGGAATGGTGGCGGCTCGCCAGCAATATAAGCACGATAAATCGGGTTCGGATCGCCTGGATTATTGGAGGTCTCTTCTACGTTGGTGTCGCCGGCTTCACCCTCGTTATGATCGCGTCGCGGCCGCTTCCCACTTTCGATCGAGTCGGGCTTATTGTGCCGTTAATCGGTGCTGTTATTGCGACTGATGTCGGCGCCTACTTCGCAGGGCGTGCGATCGGCGGGCCAAAACTCGCGCCATCGATAAGCCCGAACAAAACATGGGCAGGTTTGGTGGGCGGCGTCGTCGCATCGGCGCTGTGGTTTGCCAATGCCGGATGGTATTTCGATTCTGACATGGCTGACCGTTATTTCCATTTTGCTTTGTTGACCGGCGCAGCGATTGGCGTCGTTGCGCAGTTGGGAGACCTGTTCGAAAGCTGGATGAAGCGCAAAGCTGGTGTGAAAGATTCGGGCACGATCATTCCTGGCCACGGCGGTCTGCTGGACCGGCTGGACGGCCTAATCGCCGTGCTCTTCGTCGTTGGCTGTGTGACGCTGTTTCAATGACGAGCCGCCGGACCGTATCAATCCTCGGTGCAACGGGATCAGTCGGATCATCGACTCTCGATCTTATCTTGCATGCACCCGACAAGTTCGAAGTGATCGCTTTAACGGCGCAGCGTGATGTAGCCGGGCTTGCGACAGCGGTCCGAGCCACCAATGCCAAACTTGCGGTTATTGGCGATGCCAAACTCTATGGCGCGTTGAAGTCCGCGCTGGACGGTCTCGATGTCGAGATTGCTGCTGGCCCAGATGCGATAATCGATGCCGCGCGTCGGCCCGTGGATTGGACGATGGCTTCAATCGTGGGATGCGCCGGACTGGAATCGACGATGGCGGCACTCGAAGGCGGTCTAACGGTCGCGCTTGCGAACAAGGAATCACTGGTATCCGCTGGTGCGCTGATGACACGCGCAGCGACGGCATCGGGCGCGCTTCTGCTGCCAGTTGATTCCGAACATAATGCGATCTTTCAGTGCCTTGCGGGCAATCCGTTGAAGCGCGTGCGAAGGATCGTGCTGACAGCAAGCGGTGGCCCGTTCCGGACATGGTCACGTGCGCAGATGGCGGACGTAACTCCCGAACGTGCCGTCAAACACCCCAACTGGTCGATGGGCGCAAAAATCTCGGTCGATTCCGCAACAATGATGAACAAAGGTCTCGAAGTGATCGAGGCGCATTATTTGTTCAGTGTCGAAAGCGCAAAACTCGACATATTGGTGCATCCTCAATCGGTTATTCATTCGATGGTCGATTATGTTGATGGCTCAACACTCGCACAGCTCGGCGCGCCCGATATGCGTATTCCGATCGCATCGACACTCGCCTGGCCCGACCGGATGGCAACATCGGCAAAGCCGCTGGATCTTGCGTCAATTGGCCGTCTCGATTTTGAACAACCCGATAATGAGCGGTTTCCCTGCCTGCGACTCGCGCGAAAAGCTCTCGAGATGGCCGGGGCACGGCCTGCCGTGCTGAACGCCGCCAACGAAACCTCTGTTGCCGCATTTCTAGGGCACCGGATCGGGTTTCTGGACATCGCAAGCGTTGTAGAAGAAGTGCTGGATCACTACGATCCGCCCACGCCAATAACAATTACCGACGTGCTTGCGGTCGATACCGAAGCGCGTGCTGTCGCTACTCAGATCATGAAGAAAGTCGCCGCTTGATCGAAACGCCCAATTTCCTGTGGACAATATTATTTTTTGTCCTCGCAATCTCGCCGCTCGTGTTCATTCACGAGATGGGGCATTATCTCGCCGGTCGCTGGTTCGGTGTGAAGGCCGAAGCGTTCTCCATCGGGTTTGGCCGCGCGATTGCCAAATGGACCGATAAGCGTGGTACGGCATGGCAGATTGGCTGGTTGCCTCTTGGCGGCTATGTCCGCTTTGCCGGTGACATGGGAGTTTCGAGCCAGACCGATCCGAACTGGCTGAAATTGCCGCCGGAGAAACGCAACGAGACATTTCAGTCGAAACCGCTTTGGCAACGCGCGCTGATTATCCTTGCCGGACCGATCACGAATTTTTTGTTCGCCATCGCGGTCTTCATCGCTTTGTTTGCAACGATTGGCGAGCCTCGCACGCCGCCGGTGATTGCCGTTATCGAAAAAGGCTCGGCCGCCGACGTCGCAGGTTTGAAGCTGGGCGACACGATTTTATCGGTCGACGGAAAATCGATACGAACGTTCGAAGATGTCGCACGCATCGTTTCAATTCGTCCTGATCAGCGGTTAAATATCGGCGTCGACCGCCGCGGGCAGGGCATTACGATTATTGCGACACCGCGGGTAAACGTGCTGAAGGATCGGTTTGGCAACGAGATGCAGCGTGGGTTGCTGGGCATCGGACCAACGGAGCGAATTTATGTCAGGCCGTCGCTGATCGAATTGCCGGTGGCCGCTGTCCGCTTCACCGCACAGTCGGTCGACACGATGGCAACGACGCTATGGCAGGTCGTGTCGGGCGTCCGATCAGTCAAAGAGTTGGGCGGGCCTGTGAAAATCGCCAAGGTGTCGGGCGAGCAGGCGACGCTCGGGCCGATCGAGTTTCTTTGGCTGATGACAATGATCTCGATTAACTTGGGGTTCATCAACCTGTTGCCAATTCCGATGCTCGATGGCGGACATTTGCTTTTTTATGCGATCGAAGCGATCGGCCGAAAACCCGTTCCGCTCGCGGCGCAGGAGTGGGCATATCGCTCTGGATTGTTTGCCTTGCTGCTTTTCATGGTCGTGGTGACGGTCAACGATCTTGCCGGTCTGGGCCTGTGGCGCGGGATCGCCGGGTTGATCGGATGACGCGCATCGGGCAGTGGGGCGCGGTTACAGAAGTTAATCATTCAAAGGGCCGGGTTCGCGTGAAGATCAAATCGACGAAAACCTGTCCGAATGCTTATTTTTCTGCGTTGCTGATCGGCACGATGTTGGCCGGTGTACCTGCAATGGCAAATGCACAGGCGGTACCGGTGCCCTTGATGGCGCAGCAACAACCCGCGCCTGCACCTGAAACCGATGGCGGGACCATCAAGTCGATCGCAGTGTCCGGTTCGCAGCGTATCGAGGGTGAGACTGTTCGGTCATACATAAAGCTGCGCGCGGGTGCTCCCTATACCCGCGAGACGCTCGATCAGGCCCTGCAGGATTTGTTCGAAACCGAATTGTTTGCTGACGTACAAATTCGTGATGATCTCGGTGCGCTCACGATCATCGTGAAGGAAAACCCGGTCATCAACCGGATCGTTTTCGAGGGAAACAAACGAGTCAAAGAAGACAAGCTCGGCAAGGAACTCAAACTTGCGCCGAGGACAATTTTCACGCGATCAAAAGTACGCGCCGATATTGCACGGATCATCGAGCTGTACCGGCGCCAGGGTCGCTTCGCTGCGACCGTCGAACCGAAAATGGTCATGCTTGACCAGAATCGTGTCGATATCGTTTATGAAATCAGCGAAGGGCCAAAGTCCAAAGTTCGCCAGATCAACATAATCGGGAACGAAAAATTCGGTGACGGTCAGCTTCGCGGCGAGATGGTGACGAAGCGGTCGCGCTTTTACCGGTTTTTCTCGTCGAACGACAGTTATGATCCCGACCGCCTTGCTTATGATCAAGGGAAATTGCGTCAGTTTTACCTGACCAATGGTTATGCCGACTTCCGCGTTGTTTCCGCAGTTGCGGAATTGACTCCGGACAAGCGCGATTTCATCGTGACCTATGTCGTGGAGGAAGGCGACCGGTACAAATTCGGTGAGGTAAACGTCGAAAGCGATATCCGCGATTTCAAGGCTGAAACGGTCAAAACGCTGATCCCGATGCAAAAGGGCCAGTGGTACAACGCCAAACAAGTCGAAGACACGGTCGAAAGCGTGACGCAGACCGCGGGGCTGTTCGGCTATGCATTTGCGCAGGTCGATCCGCAGTTCGAGCGCGACAAAGAAACCAAGACAATGAACATCACGTTTCGTGTCGGCGATGCACCGCGCGTGTATGTCGAGCGGATCGACATAAACGGCAACACACTGACGCAGGATAAAGTGGTTCGTCGCGAATTTCGTGTAGCCGAAGGTGATGCATTTAACGGTATTGCCGTGAAACGTTCGCAAGAACGTATCCAGAGCCTCGGTTTTTTCCAGGAGAAACTGGAAATCGCGCAAAAACAGGGATCGGCCCCTGACCGCATCGTGCTTGAAGCGAATGTCGAAGAAAAATCGACGGGCGAGCTACAGTTGTCGGCGGGTTTTTCCAGTCTAGAGCGGTTCATCGTCAACGCGTCGATCCGCCAGCGCAATTTCCGCGGCAAGGGCCAGGAGCTGCGCGCGTCAGTCAACTATTCGACTTATTCGAAGTCGGTCGAACTCGGGTTCACTGAACCATATTTCCTCGACAAGAATATAGCGCTGGGTGGTGATATTTTCCGTCGCGACAGTAACTCTTTCAATTTTACACAGACTGGCGACCGCAACAAAACTTACCAGCAGACGCAAACCGGCTTTCAGCTCCGCATGGGCGTTCCAATCACCGAATTCTGGTCGTTTGCCGCGCGCTATGGTTTGACGTTTGAAGATGTGACTCTCGACAGAAACCTGTATTTTTTCGACACCGATGGAAACGGCAGTCGCGATACGTGCGATCCACTTCAGGCCGGACGGTATCTGTGCGACTCGCTGGGCAATCGAACGACGTCGTCGCTCGGATACAGCCTCGTGTTTTCGAACCTGAACAACAACATTCGTCCCTCGCGCGGACAGCGGCTGGTGTTCAGTCAGGATTTTGCCGGTCTGGGTGGGAACGTCAAATATTTGAAGTCACGCATCGACGCGGCCAAATATTGGGATCTGGGCAGGCGGTTTATCTTCTCGATAAGTGCGGAGGGCGGATATGTTCTTCCGCTGAACAAAGATCCTGGCGCTGGGATCGACAAAGTCCGGCTGACAGATCGATTTTTCCTGGGTGAGCCGCAAATGCGCGGCTTTGACATTCGCGGTGTGGGGCCGCGTGTCATTCGACAAGCGTATGACGCGACGACGGGCAAGTTGACGATCGATCCCAAAAACGTGATCGATGACGCGATCGGGGGTAGGGCCTTTTACCAGGGGCGTGCGGAGCTCGAAATACCGCTGGGTTCAGGCGCCAAGGAACTAGGCTTGCGTCCGTCGATTTTTCTCGATGTCGGGGCTGTGTTCGCCGTGAAAACCCCGACGCTTACAACGATCGCCAAGGATTTCACCGACGGACAAGGCGTCGTCAGTGCGATCTGTCGCATCGATGCAACAGGCGCGCGCACGCTCGTGCCGCTGGCAACGGCGGCATGTCCGACCGGACAAACCGGACCGATCTTCCCGTTCGAAGAGGCATTTTTCGGCAATAGCCCCAAACCACGTGTTTCAGTCGGTTTCGGGGTTAACTGGAACTCGCCGTTCGGTCCGTTCCGCATCGATATCGCCAAGGTTCTGCTCAAAGAGACGGGCGACCAAACCAAGACATTCACTTTCAACGTAGGAACACAATTCTGATGAAGACGTTTTTCAAAGCGGCATTGCTTGCTGCAGCACCCTTAATCATTGCCATGCCCGTTGCGGCACAGGCTCAAGCAGTCGAAGGCATCGCGGTTGCCGATATTCAAGGCGCAGTGCAAAAGTCGGCCGCGTTCATCACTGCAATGGGGCAGATGAAAACGACCTATGCGACGCAGATTGCGACGTTCGAGGCCCGGTCGAAAGTGCTCCAGGGCGAAATCGCACCGCTGGTTACGGCATTTCAGGCTGCGCAAAAAGCCAACACCCCACAGGCGACGCTACAGACGCAATATGCCGCGATTCAGACAAAGCAGCAGTCGGCTCAGGCCGAATTGCAGCGCTTGTCTGCGCCAATCGCACGTGCTCAGGGCTATGTCGAAGAACAAATCGGTGCAAAGCTCGATACAGCGATCAAGGCAGCGATGGTTGCGCGGAAGGTGAATCTCGTTCTGGCGCCGCAAGCAACGATTTCATATCAGCCGTCGGTCGATATTACGGATGCAATTGTTGCCGAATTGAACCGCAACGTGCCGACTGTAGGAATCACGCCGCCAGCGGGATGGCAACCGGGTGGGCAGGGCGCCGCAGCGAATGCCGCAGTTCCAGCGACCGCGCCGAAGCCAACGACACCGCCCCCTTCCGGACGATAAGAATGGCGTATGACATCAGGGGCGTGATGGCGGCGCTGCCGCATCGTTTCCCGATGTTGCTCGTTGATCGGGTCGAAGAACTGATCGTCGATCAAAGTGTGGTCGCGGTCAAAGCCGTGACGATCAACGAGCCATTTTTTGCAGGACATTTCCCGGGGCGGCCGATCATGCCCGGGGTCCTCATCATCGAAGCGCTGGCACAAGCCGCAGGAATCCTGGCAGTTGAGTCTCTCGGGCTCAGCGGCTCAGGTAAACTTGTGTATTTTATGGCAATCGACGGCGCGAAGTTCCGGACTCCGGTAGAGCCAGGCTGTCTCCTCCATCTGCATGTCGAGTTCGTTCAAAAGCGCAGCAGTGTGTGCAAATTCGCCGGGCGAGCTTTCGTCGACGGAAAACTAGTAGCCGAAGCCAATTTTACCGCGATGATTGCAGACCCCCCGGCCTGACTTGCTACAATGAGAACAAGCCGCTAGTGGCGCAATTTAATTCCAGACTGGTCGGAACCAGTCAACGCATAGGACGAATAGCATGAAACCCGCGATCCACCCCGAATATCACATGATCACCATCAAAATGACCGATGGGACAGAATTCCAGACGCGTTCGACCTGGGGTAAAGAGGGTGACACGATGACGCTTGAAATCGATCCGACATCACATCCCGCCTGGACTGGTGGCAGCGGCAAGATGCTCGATGCAGGCGGTCAGGTTGCGCGCTTCAACAAGCGTTTTGGCGGACTGACACTCAAAAAGTAAGTTGGTCGCGGTTGTTAGTCGCGATCGATGTTGATCGAATTCAATATTTGGCCATTTCACCCACCGAGGAGAAACCAGCGGCGTTTGGCCACAGGCTAGATGCGCGTGATAGCCGAATAGTTAGCCGGTCCTCGTTCTCAAAAATCGAACGGCGCGGTTGACGTCACGGTTGCGGACAAAAATGCGTCCGCCACCAATTGCAGTGGCATCCGGTCTACGTCCGACCGACCGGCCGCGATGATCGTCGCGAAATGGTCGTACATTAACGAGTATTCTTCCGATTTCGCCAATTTTTGCTCAATGCCATCGATCATCAACTGATGTCCGCCTTGCGCCAGCACGAGAGTTTCTCTGGCTGCGACGACTTCGATCTCCCAAACTGGTGGACCGACTTCGCGAAAGTCGAATTCGCTTTCGATAGCAGCGCCGTCCGTTGTCATCATTTGCAGCCGAGCGGAAATGGGCGCGCATCGATTTTCCGGGACTTCAAATTGTGCACCGCAGATACGGATCGGGCCCTCGAGCAACTCAGTTAAAATCGACAAGGCGTTTATCCCGGGGTCGAATACGCCGAAGCCGCCAGCTTGGAGAATCCAGTCCTGCCCCGGATGCCATTGCGAGATATTTTCGCGCCAACGAACCGTGATGCAGTCAATCCGACGCAATGCGATCCAGCTTTTCGCAGGCGCGACTGCGGCGCCGAAACGCGAATGCCAGCTTGCAAAAAGTGTCACCCGGTTCTGTCGAGCCAGCGTTGCCAGCATGTCCACCTCGGTAACAGTTGCGCCCGGTGGTTTTTCGAGAAACACATGCTTGCCAGCGCTTAACGCCATCCGTGCGGCGTCGAACCGGGCAGCGGGTGGCTGACACATAATAATTGCATCGATATCCGGCTCGCCCGCGAGCATCGCCGCCAAGTCGCTATAGTTACGTAAACCGTCGATGCGCGCGTTGCGACTGGCGATAGCAACGAGCTTTACATTTTTCATCGCTTCGATCGCAGGAAGATGCTGCTCGCGAGCAATTTTGCCTAGCCCGACGAGGCCGATCTTAAGCGCAAGGGACACCGGATTTTCTCTCCCCCTCGACCAGTCGGTTCCGACTGCGATAAAATGGCGGACAGGGTGGGATTCGAACCCACGGTGAGCTTCCACCCACGACGGTTTTCAAGACCGTTGCCTTAAACCACTCGGCCACCTGTCCGCGCCCCGACGCTCTAGCGGCGGCACGGGGGGACGTGCAAGCCACGCGACGAAAGGGATTCCCGTTCAGCACGGTCTGTGGCATGCCAGCGATGATGCGCATGGCTATCACTCTTGGTATAATCGCGCTTACGCTGCTTGTGCCGTCGACCGGTGTCGGCGGTGGACGCGCAGTCGCACAGGAAGAAACCGGGTTCGCCGACTATGTTGCTGGCCTCGGTCGGCAAGCGATTGCACAGGGCGTTCGTCGAGAGACGGTCGACGCGATTGTTCCGACCTTGACCTTCAATCGGCGCGTGGTCGAACTTGACCGTGCCCAGCCGGGCGCCGATCCCAATATCATTCCACAATTTGCGCCTTATCGCGCGCGTCATGTTGATGCGGCGCGCATTGCGCGAGGGCAGGCCAAATATGCGGCGCTGCGCCGGTTGCTCGCTCGTGTCGAACGCGAAACGGGTGTTCCCGAAGCAATCATGGTTTCGATTTATGGCAACGAAACAAATTATGGCGCGTTTACGGGCAGCTTTGATTTACCGCGATCGTTGGCAACGCTTGCCTATGAAGGTCGTCGCCGCGCTCTTTTCGAAACCGAATTCATCGCCGCGCTAAAAATCATCGACAGCGGTATCCCGCGCGACGCAATTGCCGGGAGCTGGGCGGGCGCGACTGGCTACCCCCAATTTCTTCCGTCAATGTATCTGCGGCTTGCGCGCGACGGTGACGGCGACGGAAAGATCGACATCTGGCGCAACGAAGCCGATGCCCTTGCATCAATAGCGAATTATTTCGTGTCCGCAGGCTGGCGGGCAAATCAACAGTGGGGCATCCCCGCCCGCGTTCCGTCGACGTTGAACCGCTCGTCTTTCGCTAACAAGATGGTCAGTCCACGTTGCCCCCGCGTGCACGCTCGGCACAGTCGGTGGCTTTCGATCGCTGAATGGCGGGGCTTTGGTGTCGAGCCAACAGGACCAACGCTGCCCGACACAACAATGGTATCATTGCTTGAGCCCGATGGGCCCGGCAACACTGCGTATCTGCTCACGGGCAACTACCGCGTGATCCTCGATTACAACTGTTCAAACTTTTATGCTCTGGCGGTTGGATTGCTGTCGGATGCAGTGGCGCGCTAGCCCGTTATCATTGATATCGTGCGTCATGGTTCTGTTTGGCACGAGTGATTTGGCATCAGCAGCGTCGCGGCCAGACGGCGCTGGCGCAACCGGGCTTGCCAGCTGGTATGGCAATGAGCTCCGTGGGCGGCCAACAGCAAGCGGCGAGCCTTTCGATCCGGAAGCGATGTCAGCTGCTCATCGCACGCTTCCCCTGTCGGCCTATGTCGAAGTCACGTCGCTCGACACGGGAAAAACGGTTATTGTCCGAATTAATGACCGTGGTCCCTATCACGGCAACCGAATAATTGATTTGTCGTTTGCTGCGGCCCGCCGGTTGGGAATCACTGGTAGCGGCGCGCGGCTCGTTCACATTCGCCGGGTTGATCGAAAGAGCGCGATGCAAGCACAACCACGCGCTGCGACGGTAATGAGGCGTGACAACCTCGATCGCCTTCGTGCTTTGTCCAGCTGGACCGCACCGGTCGATCGGCCGTCGGCAATACCAGCGGGGGGAGGGCCGTATTTTATCAGAGTTGCGACGTTTTCATCGAAACGGCGAGCCGACGCGATGGCAGAAAATCTTGGTGCGACGCTATTTACTGCAAATGGCCTGTACCAAGTCCGGCTCGGCCCTTTTAGCGATGCCAACAAAGTTAAGGCCGCGCTGGCACCGCTTGCAGCAAAGGGCTATCCGGACAGCCGCGTTGTTCGTTAACTGCCAAGGATTGCCATGAAATTGTCCACGTCGTTCGCTGCTTTGACGCTCGCCATTGCGATTCCTGCAATTGCAGCAGCACCTCCTTATGACAGCGCTGCGCCAGTTGCATTCATGGTCGATTTGTCATCGGGCGCCGTGCTCTATGCCAAGGATGCCGACCGGCGGATGCCACCGGCATCGATGGCAAAAATGATGACCGTCTATGTCGCATTCGACATGGTCAATAAGGGTGAGCTTAAGCTTGATCAGTTGATTGAGGTGCGTCCGGAGACCTGGAAAAAATGGCACGGTCCCGCCGCAGGTTCGACGATGTTCCTCTCGCCGAACGAAAAAGTCAGCGTCGAAAATCTGCTGAAAGGAGTCGTCACATTGTCGGGCAACGATGCCTGTGTCGTTCTCGCAGAGGGCATTTCAGGGACGGAGGAAGCGTTCGTCCAGCGCATGAATGATGCCGCCAAAAAAATCGGACTCATCAACAGCCGTTTCGGCACGTCGAACGGCTGGCCTGACGAGGGGCGGACCTACACGACAGCACGCGATCTGGCGACGCTCGCCAGAGCAACGATCGATGACCACCCCGATTTGTATAAACGCTTTTACGCCCTGAAGGAATTCAGCTGGGGCAAAACGCTCGGTTCCAAATCCGACATTACGCAGGCCAACCGTGACCCTTTGCTGGGACGCGTGGCGGGTGCCGACGGGCTGAAGACCGGACATACCGACGAAGCTGGATATGGCTTTACCGGATCCGCGGAACAGAACGGGCGACGTCTGGTCATGGTCGTCGCCGGATTGGACAGTTTTAACGGTCGCATTTCGGAATCGGTCAAGTTCATGGATTGGGGTTTCAAAGCTTGGACAACCAAAGCGTTGTATCCAAAAGGCAAACGGGTCGAAATTGCCGATGTTCAACTTGGTGACTCCGGATCAGTAGGTCTGATCGCGCCCCGAAATTTGGCAGTCACGTTACCAGCGGGTGCGGCAGCCAATCTGTCGATGAAGGTGGTTTATGACGGCCCGGTCAAAGCGCCGATAAAAGCGGGACAACATATCGCCGATCTGGTCGTGAACACGCCCGAAACTGGACCTCAGATCATGCCACTGGTTGCCGAAGCCGATGTTGGCGAAGCCGGGTTTTTCGGAAGACTCTGGGCTGGCATCAAGTCACTCGTCGGCGCGTGACGCAGGGCAAGTTTATCACGCTTGAAGGCGGTGAGGGGGTCGGAAAATCGACACAGGCACTGCGACTTGGGGACTCATTACGCAAACGCGGCTTAGATATGGTCGTAACTCGCGAGCCCGGCGGCACTGCAGGCGCTGAGGCCATTCGCAAGCTGCTGACGACTGGAGCCACGGATCGATGGAGCGCACGTGCTGAGGCGTTACTTTTCGCCGCTGCACGTGCAGATCATGTCGAAAAGGTCATACGACCTGCGCTGACGCGCGGTGCTTGGGTAATCTGCGATCGCTTTATCGACTCGACACGCGCGTATCAGGGGGGGGTGGACGGTGTCACCGACGCCGATATTCTTGCCATGCATGCATTCGCGAGCGGCGGATTAATGCCAGACCGGACAGTTTTATTGACCTTGCCCGAAGCGGCCGCCACTGAACGAACAAGGCGGCGCGTGGGCAGCAATGACGACCGCTTCGATAATCGCGAAGCGGCGTTTCACCGTCGGATAAGTGCTGCTTTCCTCAGTTTTGCGGCAAATGAACCCGATCGTTTCCGGCAAGTCGATACGTCGGGTTCGATCGAGTCGATCGCTGAAAAAATCCATTCGGAAATCGGCGACCTCTTTTGACGCTCGTTGGCCTCGACACTCAGATCGCGTCACTTCAGGCCGCTCTTGCGCACGGTCGCGTGCACCATGCGTGGCTCCTCGCCGGTCCGCGTGGCGTCGGAAAAGCAAGCTTTGCGGACTTTGCGGCACGACTACTTTTGGAAGCAAGCGATCCTGATTCGGCTGGAGGAAAGTTAGTTGACGCAGGCAGTCATCCCGATTTCAAACGACTTGAACGGCTGGCAAATGAAAAGACAGGCGCAATCGCGCGCAGCATCACCGTCGATCAGGTGCGTGATCTGCGTGCGTTATTTGCAACCGGGACAGCGATTTCGAAACGGCGAGTCATTGTCATTGACAGTATCGATGACATGGAACGGAGCGGCGCCAACGCTTTACTAAAAAATCTTGAAGAACCGCCGACAAACACGATTTTTCTGTTGGTTAGTCATCAACCGGGTCGGTTATTGCCGACGATCCGCTCGCGATGCCGCACGCTGCTGTTCAACCGGCTCGACGACGTAGCCATGGCGTCAATTCTTGACCGGGAGTTGCCCGACGTCGACAGCGAAACGCGGCACCAGTTGATCGCGCGCGCGAAAGGCGTTCCAGCACTCGCGCTGAGCTATGCGACGCTGGACATTATGGCAATCGACGCGGCACTCGACCAACTCGCTCGATCCGGCGACCCAATCAATGCAATTCGCAGCAAACTGGTGCAGTCGCTATCGACGAAAAATGCCACCCTGCGATACGAAGCGTTTCTGGATCGGGCACCGGCATTCGTCGCAGAGCATGCCAGACGCTGTAGCAATGCGCGTTTGCCCGCAGCTCTTGCAGCTTGGGAACAAACACGAGCGCTGAGCCAGGTCGCGATTTCACAATCGTTAATCGCAGAAACCGTCGTGTTCGAAATGGCAGGCTATATTGCAAGCCTTGCTCCTGCACGCGCGCCCGCTAAAGCCTGACCGGTGAGCGGCGATCCCTATTATATCACTACGGCAATCAGCTATCCAAATGGAAAGCCGCATATTGGTCATGCGTACGAGGCAATCGCTGCTGATGCGATTGCGCGATACCACCGTCTGTCCGGCCGCGATGTTCGTTTTCAAACCGGCACCGATGAGCATGGCTTGAAAATGGTTCAGACCGCTCGCGATCAGGCCATTGACGTTCGCGACTTGTGTCGTGAAATGTCCGATAAGTTCCAGGCGATGTGCGACAAGCTCAATATCAGCTATGATCGATTCCAGCGGACCACCGAACCCGCGCATCATCGTGCCAGTGCAGCGATCTGGAAGGCGATGGAAGCCAATGGAGACCTTTATCTTGACCGTTATGAGGGGTGGTATTCGGTCCGTGACGAGGCATTTTATGAAGAAAAAGAGCTTATTGATGGCGAAGCAGGAAAGACGTCGCCACAAGGAACGCCGGTAGAATGGACCGAATACCACCCCTCATAACGGTCAAGATATAGGTCGCCATTGGCTTCCATGGCCTTCCAGATCGCTGCACTGGCGCGATGATGCGCGGGTTCGGTGGTCCGCTGGAATCGATCATAGCTGATATTGAGCTTGTCGCACATCGCCTGGAACTTATCGGACATTTCACGACACAAGTCGC